>DATAIW010000443.1:0-3948 GCA_036262455.1 Candidatus Limnocylindrales bacterium
CTCTTCCCGGAGGGCGGCCTGTCGCTCGACGAGTTCCAGTACGTCGCCGAGACCGACGAGGACGCCAACCCGGGTCAGACCAGCATCCCGGGCGTGTACGTCGCCGGCGCCGCATCCGGCGCCAAGGACATCGCCGATTCGATCCTGCACGCCGGCTCGACCGTCGCCCAGGTGGCGGCCTGGCTGGAGAAGATGAAGGTGCCGGCATGACCGAGCAGGAGCGACGAATCGGGGTCTATGTCTGCCATTGCGGCGGCAACATCTCCGACTACGTCGACGTCGACCAGGTCGTCGCCGCCGCCCAGGGCGAGCCCGGCGTGGTCGTCGCCCGCCAGATGATGTTCGCCTGCTCCGACTCCGGCCAGGGGGAGATGGAGCGCGACATCGAGGAGCAGCATCTCGACGGCCTCGTCGTCGCCTCGTGCTCGCCCAAGCTTCACGTCGTGACCTTCCGGGGCGTGGCCAAGCGGGCCGGACTCAACCCCTACGAGTACACCCAGGTCAACGTTCGCGAACAAGCGTCGTGGATCCATTCCGACGACGCCCAGGGCACGACCGACAAGGCCATCCACCTGGTCAAGGCCGGGATCGCCCGGACGCTGCTGACGGAGCCACTCGAGCCGATCGTCGTCGAGACGACCCAGCGGACGCTCGTCGTCGGGGGCGGTGTGGCCGGGCTGCGGGCCGCGATCGGGCTCGCCGACATCGGTCTTGGGGTCTTCCTCGTCGAGCGAACCGCGGTCCTCGGCGGCTGGGTCGGAACGTTCGGGGCGATGTACCCGACCGGCAAGGACGGCAAGCAGCTGATCGCCGAGCTGCTCGAAGGGATCCGCCGCCGGCCCTCGATCCGCGTCTTCACCGAAGCCGAGATGGTCAGCAAGAGCGGCAGCTTCGGGAACTACGAGGTCGGGATCCAGGTGGGCGGATCGAACCCCGAGACGCTGTCGGTGGAGGTTGGCTCGATCGTCGTGACGACGGGCGTCGACACCTATGCCCCCGAGGTCGGCGAGTTCGGCTACGGGATCGACGGGGTCGTGACCCTGCCCGAGTTCAAGACGCTGATCGACGCGTCGGGCGGCCCGCTCGTCCGAAACGGGCGCCCGGTCCGCACCGTCGCCTACATCTACTGCGTCGGCAGCCGTGAGCCGGCGGGCGAGCCGGGTGCCAACGAGTACTGCTCGCGCTACTGCTGCGCGGCGACCGTCGCCGCGTCCGTCCAGGTGGCCTCGCGCGACGCGACGATCCACCAGTACCACGTCTATCGCGACATGCGGACGTACGGCAAGTTCGAGACGATGTACACGGAGTCCCGCAAGCTGGGATCCGTCTACCTGAAGTTCGCCGACGACGCACCGCCGACCGTGACCCGGACCGATGCCGGCGGCCTGCTCGTGACCGTCAAGGACGTCCTGACCGGCGGCGAGGAGCTGGCCATCCCGGCCGATCTCGTCGTCCTCGTCACCGGGATGATCCCGCGCCGCAACGAGGAGCTCATCGGAGTCCTCAAGCTGCCGGTCGACAAGGACGGGTTCTTCAACGAGATCCATCCGAAGCTGCGGCCGGTCGAGACGGTGGTCGACGGGGTGTTCATCGCCGGCGCCTGCCAGGGGCCGAAGAACTCGAGCGAGAGCGTGGCCTCAGGGCTGGCGGCCGTCACCCAGAGCGCGGTCATCCTCAAGAAGGGGTTCGCCGAGCTCGACCCGCTCGTGGCGATCGTCCATGCCGACGCCTGCACGGCCTGCAACCTGTGCCTCGAGGCGTGCCCCTACGGCGCGATCGCGATGGGCGCCCTCGGTGATCGCTCCGTGGCCGTCATCAGCGAGACCGGCTGCAAGGGCTGTGGCGGGTGCGTCCCGGTCTGCCCCGAGAACGCCATCGACCTGCTCGGCTACACCGACGGTCAGATCACCGCGATGATCGACAAGATGCTGGAGGTCTCGGTCGCATGAACGCCCCGAATCGCGAGCTTCGCGAGGTCATCCGCGAGGAGCCGATCATGCGGGCGCGGATCCTCGAGCTGCTCGATCCCGAACCGCGCACCGTTCCCGAGCTGGCCGCCGCGATGGACTGCCCGACCCACGAGGTCCTCTTCTGGATCATGGGCATGCGCCGCTACGGCCGGGTCCGCGAGGTCAAGGGCGTGACCGACGAGGGGTACTTCCGCTACGAAGCGATCGCGCAGGATCCGTCATGACCGCCCTCGTCGACACGAACCTGCTGAGCGACCTGCAGCGCTACGGCGCGGCGGACGTCTCCGCCTGCTTCAGCTGCGGGACCTGCACGGCGACCTGTCCGCTGGTCAGCAACGATTCGACGTTCCCGCGGCGGATGATCCGCTACGCCCAGGTCGGGCTGCGCGACCGGCTTCTTTCGAGCAAGGAGCTGTGGACGTGCTACGCCTGCGGCGAGTGCTCGGAGACGTGTCCCACCCAGGCCGAGCCGAGCGAGTTCATGGCCGCCGCGCGGCGCTACGCCATCGCCGGCTACGACCGGACCGGTCTCGCCCGGACGATGTATACCCGGCCCGTGATCGGGACGGTCATCGCGGTCGTCCTGGCGGCGTTCTTCGCCCTCTTCATGTACGCGGCCCACGGCCCCCAGAGTGCCGGGTCGCTGGACGTCTTCCGGTTCATCCCGGAAGAGCTCATCCACAACCTCGGGATCGCGATCATGGTCATCGTCTTCGCGACCGGCCTCGTCGGCGTCGTGACGATGGCCCGGGCCGTCAGCCGAGAAGGCGGCGTGAGCCTGCGATCCGTGGTCGGTGGCCGGGCGGCGCTGCGTCGCTCGGCGGGCGCGCTGTGGACCGCCCTCGCGGTCGAGACACTCGGCCAGCGTCGCTACCGCGACGACTGCGACGCCGATGCTGCGGCCCAGCGCTGGTACCTTCGTCGCTGGTTCCTTCACGCGGCCACGATGTGGGGCTTCCTGGGGCTGCTCGCGGCGACGATCCTCGACTACGGGCTGGCGATCGTCGGGATCAAGGCGACCGGCACGGCGGTGCCGATCTGGTATCCCGTCCGCCTCCTCGGCACCGTCGCCGGCATCCTCCTGGTCTACGGCGCGACGATGCTCATCGTCCAGCGGTATCGCGGCAAGGAGCGCTCGGTCCGCCACTCGACGAGCGCGGACTGGACCCTCCTGGCGCTCGTCTGGATCACCGGGGTGACCGGCTTCGCGCTCGAGCTCGCGCTCTACCTGCCGAGTGCCCCGGCCTGGGGCTACTGGGTCTTCCTGTTCCACGTCGCGATCGCCATGGAGCTCGTGATCCTCGCTCCGTTCATGAAGCTGGCTCACGCGGTCTACCGGCCGGTGGCCCTGTTCTTCCTCGCCCTGGCGGGCACACCGGCCGCCAGGATCGACGAGGGGGGCGTGCATGGCTGAAACGTCGACATTGGCGACATCACCAACCTGGATGGAGGTCTGACATGACCGCGAGCTTGCCCCAAGTCTCCCACGAGCACCACGACCGGCTGACCCGACACCTGGACACCATGCCGGCGCTCGGTGACCTGATCGGTACCGCGTCCGTCGCCGAGCTTCGGCCGCGCGTCGACGAGATCGCCGACTTCCTCACCGGGCTGCTTCTGCCGCACATGGAGGCGGCCGAGCACACGCTCTATCCCGAGCTGGAGCGGATGCTCCAGAACCGTCATTCGATGACGCCGATGCGGCGCGAGCACGATGAGATCCGGGCCCTCGTCACCGAATTGGGCCGATTGCAGCACCGCCTGTCGGCCGGGCCCCTGCCGACAAGCGAGACTGTCGCACTGCGTCGGGTGACGTTCCGCCTCTACGCGATGCTCAAGGTCCACCTCGCCGAGGAGCACCTGTACCTCGGGATCATCGAGCATGGCGTATCGGCTGAGGCCGCCGAGAAGCTTGCCGCGGCGATGGACCACAGCGGCATCGTCGCCTTCTGATCCGGACCGTCACCCGTCGCCCGCC
>DATAIW010000444.1:0-2307 GCA_036262455.1 Candidatus Limnocylindrales bacterium
GCGGGGCGATCAGCGCCGAGGAGTACGAGGCGAAGAAGGCCGACCTGCTGCGCCGCCTGTAGCATTCCATCCAGCGGCGACGGCCGCCCGCTCGGCAGCACCGCGAGGGATCGACTCTTGTTCGTTCAGCAACACCCGGTCGAAGCCCTCGCGCTCATCGCGTTCTTCCTCTTGCTGGCATTCCCGGTCCACGAGTTCGCCCATGCCTACGCGGCGTACCGACTCGGTGACTCGACGGCCAAGCTGTTCGGCAAGCTGACGTTGAATCCGATCGCCCACTTCGACCAGGTCGGCGGGACGATGCTCGTCCTCTCGATCCTGTTGACCGGCTTTCCGTTCGGATTCGCTCAGACGCCCGTCAACCCGCGCAACCTGCGGGGCAAGTACGGCGAGGTGATCGTCGCCGGGGCTGGACCGGTCTCCAACCTGATCATGGCCGCAATCGTCGCGATCCCCCTGCGGATCCTGATCTCGCAGCCCGACCTGATCCTGTCGAACTTCGCGCTCTGGGATCGCATCGGGACCACCCTTGTGTTCATCGTCGAGTACAGCATCCTGCTCGGCCTGTTCAACCTGATCCCGATCCCGCCGCTCGACGGCGGCGCGATCATGCTGTCGCTCGTCTCGCCGCGGACCGCGTGGCAACTCCGACCGATGCTCGCCCAATACGGGTTCTTCCTGATCATCCTGCTGATCATCCCGCTCGGCGGCCAGTCGATCCTGGGCCGCGTCCTGCTCCCGATCGTCAATGCGATCTATGGCGTCCTGGTGGGCTGAGAAGGTCCGCCAGGTCGGCGCCCACGTCCGGGCGCGGGTGAGCGATGCCGAGCGCCGGCAGCTCGTGACCTGGCTGACCGCCGATCAGATCGCGCTCTTCGACGGGATGCACGTTGCCGACCGCCGGCACGGGCTCGATGTCGTCGCCCGTCTCCGGGCCGACGGGGCGACCGATCCCGACCTCCTGGTCGCCGGGCTGCTCCACGACTGCGCCAAGGGCGACACCGGCGTCCTGCCCCGGATCGCGTTCTCGCTGGGGCAACGGTACGGGACGTGGATCTGGGGCCTCGCGGGGCGAGTCCCCGGCTGGCGGGCCGTCCTGGAGCGTCTCCGGGTCCATGCCGAGGCATCCGCCCGGCTGGCGGCCGCCGCCGGCTGCAGTCCCGCGACGGTCGAGCTGATCGGCCACCAGGACGCGCCGATCGACCCGGTCGCCGGCGAGCAGCTCCGTCTCGCCGACGAGGCCTCGTGATGTCGATCGACGTCGCGGATCTCCGTCCGGCCGCGCCCGCGGTGATGTTCGGTGCCGGTCGCCGGCCAGAGGCCGCGACCCAGGTCCGGATGGAGTCGTTCGACGGCCCCCTGGCGCTCCTCCTGACCCTCATCGAGGCCCGCCAGCTTGACGTCATGACGGTCCCGCTCGGAGCCCTGGCCGACGCCTATCTCGACGCGCTCGCCACGCTCGAGACCGACCGGCTCGGGAACATCAGCGCGTTCGTCGCGGTCGCCAGCCAGCTGATCCTGATCAAGAGTCGGGCGATCCTGCCGCGCCGCGTCGTCGAGGCGCCGGGGGTCCTGCCGGACGACGAGGCCGATCCCGAGGCCGAGCTGCGGGCCCGGCTCCTCCTGTACCGGGCCCATCGCGACGCCGGCCGGCGCCTCCAGGACGAGGCACTCAGCCGGGTCGGGCTGTTCCGGCGGGAACCCTCGGTGGCCGCAGCCGCCGGCCAGGCGGGTGCCCGTCCACCCGACGGCCCGCCGCTCGATGTCGCCGTGCTGGCCGGGGCGCTCGAGCGCCTGTCACGGATCGCGCCACCGGTCGCGCCGCCGCCCGAGACCGTCGCCCGGACGATCACCCTGACCGAGCGGGCAGCGATCATCCGGGCCGCCATCCGCGGTGCGGGCACCATCGTCCTCCAGGACCTTCTCGCCGGGGTCCGCGACCGGGTCGTCGTGGCGGTCACCTTCCTCGCGCTGCTCGAGCTGATGAAGCGCCGCGAGATCGTCGTCAGCCAGGCCGAGCCGTGGGGCCCCATCGTCGCCCGGGCGACCACGGCCGAGGAACGGGCCCTGGGCAGGGGCGCCGGCCCGGAGGCACTCGCGGCCGAGGCTGCGGCCGCCGCCGACGAGCCGCTCGACGAGACCCTGGAGTCGTTCGCGTGATCGACGAGCGCGTGGCGGCCGACGCGCCCGACGGGGTCGAGTCCGATGATTCGCCGCCGGCACCCGAGATCCCGCCCGAGCTGACCGAGGCCCAGCTGGAGGCGCTCCTGTTCGTGGCCGAACGGCCGCTGACCCGGCGCGAGATCG
>DATAIW010000445.1:0-20413 GCA_036262455.1 Candidatus Limnocylindrales bacterium
CTCCAACTCCCACGGTCCGATCAGACGGAGCCCGGCGTTCTGGGCGATCGTGTTCGAGGCGACGTTCTCGAGGTTCGGATAGGCGTGGACCGGCCGGGCGATAGCGGTCCATGCCGCCTCGACGGCCAGGGGCGTCGCCGCCGTCGCGATCCCGCGCCCCTGGTACTCCGGAAGGACGAACCAGCCGGTCTCCCAGGCCGTCTCGCCGTCTTCATCGCGCTCCCAGTAGCCGACCGATGCGACCGCGGTTCCGGGCGGCAGGACGATGGCGAACAACAGGCCCGTGGCCGGGTCGTTGGTCGCGAGGTAGCACTCGTGACGGCGCTCGATCTGGTCCGCCGTCTCAGGACCGCCGAGGTCGGCGGTCAACGCCGGTTCGCCGAGCAGCCGCCGGAGGAGCGGTAGGTCGCCGGTCCCGACGGCCGCAGGGCGATGACCGGTGCCGGATCGGGTTGACCGCCGGTCACCCGCCGAGGAACCGGGTCGGCAACTCGGTCTCGATCGCGCTGCCGGCGCCGTCCGGCTCAACCCGCCACGCTCCGGCATCGGGCGCCGACGTGACGACCTCGACGAGCTCGCGCCCGTCGAAGACGAGCGCCGCGCTGTCGTCGACTGCGTAGCCCGCCGGCAGCGTGCCGTCGCCGACGAGCCGCAGGTAGAGCGGCCGTCGCTGCGCTTCACCGTGGTAGTGCGGTGACAGGCTGCCGTGGAGGATCCCCAGCCCGCCGGCCAGGGGCCGGAGCGTTGGCCCGAACGAATCCGTGGTGCACGACTCGAACCAGCAGATCGCCCCGGCCGACATCCCGGCCATGACGACCCCGGCGTTCCAGGCGTCGCGGAGGACGCGATCCAGGCCGTGCAGCCTCCACAGCGCCAGGAGGTTCGCGGTGTTGCCGCCCGTCACGTAGACCGCGTCCTGGTCCCGGATCACTGCCGCGAGGTCGTCGTCCTCGCGGACGAAGAGGCGAAGAACCCGCGGCTCTGCCCGCGGCGCGAACAGGCGCTCGAAGTCGGCGATGACCCCCGGATCCTCGGTCGTCGCCGTCGGGATCAGGCAGACCCGCGGCCGGGCGCGACCGGATCGCTCGCGGGCGAGGGCGAGGACATGATCGTCGAGGAGTGGATTGTCGGGCTCCATCTGGAACCCACCACCGCCCATCGCGACGATCGTCCGCCTGGCGCGCACCGCCCGTCGTCTAGAGCCGGACCGACGGCGGTCGATCCCGGTCGAACATGTGGACCGTATCGACGAACCGGACCTGCTTGGTCTGGTAGCCCATGACCAACGAGTGGGTTCGCGCTCCGCCGCCGAAGAAGCGAACGCCCTCGAGCAGGTCGCCGGCGGTGACACCGGTCGCCGAGAAGACGAGGTTCTCGCCCGGCGCCAGGTCCTCGGTGTGGTAGACACGATCCTCGTCGCCATGGCCCATCCGTGCGCCGCGGGCCCGCTCCTCGTCGCTTCGATAGCGGAAGCGCGCCTGGATCTCGCCGCCGAGGCAGCGCAGTGCCGCAGCGGTGATCACGCCCTCCGGCGCGCCGCCGATCCCCATCACCGCATGGACGCCGGTGCCGGAAACGGCGGTCGAGATCGCGGCCGACAGGTCGCCGTCGCTGATCAGCTGGATCCGCGCGCCCGCGGCACGGACCTCGGCGATCAACGCCTGGTGGCGCGGACGTTCGAGGATCACGACGGTGATGTCGCGGACGGCCCGGCCGAGGGCGGAGGCGATCCGCCGGAGGTTCTCGGTCGGGCTCTCGCGGATGTCGACCTTGCCGGCCGCGACCGGACCGACACAGAGCTTCTCGAGGTACGTGTCGGGGGCGTGGACCAGGCCGCCCTTCTCCGATGCGGCCAGGACGGTGATCGCGCCGGGCTGGCCGTGGGCGACGAGGTTCGTCCCCTCGAGCGGATCGACGGCGATGTCGATCTCGGGATTGTTCTCGACGCCGGCCGGGGTCCGTCGCCCGACGGGCTCGCCGATCCAGAGCATCGGCGCCTCGTCGCGCTCACCCTCGCCGATGACGATCGTGCCGGCAAACTCGATCTCGTCCATCGTCGCCCGCATGGCCTCGACGGCGGCCCGGTCCGCCTCGTCCTTCTCGCCGCGACCCATGAACCGGGCCGACGCGAGCGCGGCCGCCTCCGTAACGCGGACCATCTCGAGCGCAAGGAGCTGTTCCATCGAAATCTCCGCGGGCTGTCGGGAGGGATTGGTGCGTTGCGGACCGGCGGTGGTTCAGTGCCGGAAGTGGCGTCTCCCGGTGAAGACCATCGCCAGATGATGCCGGTCGGCGACCTCGATGGCCATCTCGTCGCGGATCGAGCCGCCTGGCTGGACGATCGCGGTCACGCCGGCCTGGGCCGCGATCTGGATCCCGTCCGGGAAGGGGAAGTAGGCGTCGCTGGCCATCACCGCGGTCTTCGAGCGATCGCCGGCCTTGCGCAGCGCGATCTCGACCGACGTCTGGCGACTGGCCTGGGCGGCCCCGATCCCGACCGTCGCCCCGCTCCGGGCGAGGACGATCGCGTTCGACCGGACGTGGCAGACCGCGCGCCAGGCAAAGAGCAGGTCGTTGAGCTCGTCGAGCGTCGGGCGGCGCTTCGTCACGACCTGGAGCCGGCCGCGATCGAGACCGACCTCGTCGAGGGTCTCGACGAGCAGCCCGCCGGCAACCCGCTTGAAGTCGAGGCTGGCGATCCCGTAGTCGCGCATCCCCTCGGTCGGGTCGGGCGGAACGGCCAGGATCTCGAGGCCGGCCTTGGCCTTGAGGATGCCGAGGGCCGCCTGGCTGTAGGCCGGGGCGACGACCGCCTCGTACGAGTTCGCGGCGATCTCGCGGGCGGTGGCGCCATCGAGCTCGCGGTTGACCGCGACGATCCCGCCGAAGGCGGCGACCGCGTCGGTTTCGAGCGCTCGCCGATAGGCCTCGACGAGCTCGTCGCCCGACGCGATCCCGACCGGGTCGGTGTGCTTGACGATCGCGACCGTCGGGGCGGTGAAGTCGCGGGCGATCCGGTACGCCGTGTCGAGGTCGAGGTAGTTGTTGAACGACGGCCGCTCGCCACGGATCTGGGTCGCGTCGGCGAGAGTTCCGCTGCGGTGCGTCGTCTCGCGGTAGAACGCGGCCCGTTGGTGGGGGTTCTCCCCGTAGCGCAGATCGTCAACCTTCTCGAGCACGACGGCGAGTCGCTTGGGAAACGTGTTGTTCGAGATCTGGTTGAGGTAGGCGGCGATCTCGGCGTAGTAGGCGGCCACCACCCCGAAGGCGTCGGCGGCCAGCTGGGCACGCAGCTCGGCGCTGAGCGCGTGGTGGCGCTTGAGCTCGGTCACGAGCTTCGGGTAGTGCTCCGGGCTGCCGACCGCCGCGACGCCGGCGCCGTTGCGAGCGGCCGCTCCGAGGAGTGCTGCGCCGCCGACATCGATCATCTCGATTGCCTCGTCGATGGCGACCAGGTGGGCGCCGACCGCGGGGGCGAACGGGCTGACATTGACGACGACGATGTCGATCGCCCCGATGCCCTGCTCGACGAGTTCGTCCATCTGCGACGGGATGTCGCGACGGGCGAGGATGCCCGCGTAGATCGCGGGGTGGAAGGTCTTGACCTGGCCGCCGATCAGGGTCGGCAGGCCGGTCAGGTCGGAGACCGAGCGGACCTCGACGCCGTCGGCCGCGAGATGGTCGCGGGTCCCGTCGGTCGCGAAGACCTCGACGTCCAGTGCGAGCAACTCGCGGGCAAGGGAGACGATCCCCTCGCGGTTGGCGACCGACAGCAGGGCTCGCACCCGGACTTCTCCTCCTCCGATGCGGGACCGTGCTACGACGCGCCGCACACGCTCGACTCGCTGCCGAGTATAGCGCGGGCCATGGCATACTCCGTCGTCAGCGGCGACCGGCCGCTACCCCGGCCAGGTTCACGAACCCGGGCCGGCGAACCCCGGACTTGACGAGGTTGGAACGTGCGGCTGCTTCCCTGGGAGTACCTCTTCACCCGGTTCAGCGCGCACACGTTCCCGGACACCTACACGATCACGTGGGTCGCCACGATCGTCCTGCTGGTCGGGCTCGTGATCGTCTATAACGCCCGGACGCGAGCCCTCCATCGCCACGCTCCGTATCTCGACATGTACGAGTGGCTGCTCTGGACGGGGATCAGCCTGTTCGGCCTGATCCTCGTCGCGGCGGTGTTCAACTTCTACCTGATCGTCATGCTCGTGATCCTGTTCACCGGTCTCGCGGTGCTGATCTGGGTCCGCTTCATCAAGTTCCCGCCGATGTTCGAGGTCTACGAGCAGAAGCTCGCCAAGCAGCGCTACTTCACCCGCTCGAAGTTCGCCCACCCGGAGGCGACGATCCGGCCCAAGGGCGCCAAGGCCACCAAGGCGGGCGGCAGCCGGCCCAACGCCCAGCGCGCCCGGTCGAGCCGCAGCCGGCGCCGGCGCTAGGACCGGCCGAGCGCGAGCCCGAGCGAGCGATGCCGATCGAGGTCCGCCGCTTCGGGGTCGGCCATCGCCGACCGGACGGCCCGCCCGGAACGACCGGCGTCAGCGGCCAGGTCATCCACAGCGACGCCCGCGGCATGATCAGCGAGCTCGCGTTCGCCCGCAACGGTCGGATCGAGCCGCATTCCAACCCGAACACCACCTGGTTCATCGTGATCGAGGGTGGCGGTTGGGTGATCGTCGACGGCGAATTGCTGCGGGTCGCGGCCGGCGAGGCCGTGCTCTGGCCGCCGGACGTCCCCCACGGAGCATGGGCGGATCACGGCCACATGCGGGCCTTCGTCGTCGAGTTTGCCGGGCCGGACGACGCCTTCTTCCGGGGAATCCTCGAAGGGCGTCCGGTCGCGACGATCGGGCCGGGGGCAGGGGTCGTCGGCCGGGGAGAGGGGACGCTGACCGGGCCTGACCACCCGCCGCCGCAGGATCCGGAGGCCGGCGAGCCGCACTGAGCGCGCCACCCATCTGCTCCGCCTGATTCCGGCCCACGTCAGGCGCTGGGTTCCGTCATCCACCATGCCCCGTGGTGCAAGTCCGTGGGCGGAATCAGGAATCGGGCGGACATGCCACCGATCGAGCGCAACCTGCGGTCATCCACCATCGCCGACGGTGGATGGCGTGACCGAACCGTCCGATCGGTGATCCTCACCACGGGCGATGGTCGGTGGCAGGAACGACCCGAGGTGGACAATCGGGCCCAACTTCGGCTCAGCCGATCCCGTCGGGGTGGAGCCAGAGCCATTCGCGAAGGCTCAACCCGCTGTCGTGGACGGCCGCGGCCTCGGCCCGGCCGGCATAACGGACATGCCACGGCTCCGGCTTGTAGCAGGTGAAACGGGGGCTGCGGTCGGCTGGATAGCTGACGACGAACCCGTGCTCCCAAGCGTGGCCCGCCAGCCAGGCATCGCCGCCGTCGAGGTCGAGCGCCGTCCCGAGCTGGTGCTCCGAGTGGCCCGGTCGGGCCGCCGAGCGCTCGGTCCATTCGCGACCGTACGCTCGTTCGAGGCTTTCTACGGTCCGGATCTGGGCGTCGTAGCTGCGGAAGGCCGATCGGACCCGGAGGGTCACGCCGTCCTGGCGCGCAGCCCGGGTCATCGCCCGGAGATCGCCGACGACGAGGAGCCGAACGTCCCCGCCGCCGGCGATCCCCGCTTCGGCGACCGGGACGAGATCGGCCGGGTTGTCGTCCGGCTCGAGGCTGAACATCGGATCGAGGAGGGTGACCGCCCAGTCAGCCTCGTCGCGATGGACGGCCGGGATCGCGTCGGCGCGGCAGGCCGGGAGCGGTCCACCGAGGTCCACCGTGACCGGCGCCCCCGTCACGACCCGAACGACCCGCGCCGCGAGACCGGTCGGCACGGCCAGGGCGACCCCGCCAACGAGGGTGAGCGCCAGGACGAAGGGCGCTCCGTGGCGGCGACGTGCGGATCGCCGTTTCGACATGAGCCGATCATGGCCCGGGCGGTTGCCGGTTCCGAGCCGGGGCCTTCCGGCGGTGGCTTGCGGGATATCCCGCGACCGTCCGCAGCCGAGACCATCCCGACGGACAAGGTGGTCGGCCGGTGCCGCTCCTCCACGGACACCGGCCGACGCGGGAAAGGCGGGGTACGAGGTCGCGGGTCAGTCGCGGAGCCGACCGAGATCCCGGAGCATGTCGAGGAACGCGTGGACCTCCTCGGTGGCCGGCAGCGCTTCGGCCTCGCGATCCGCGACGTCGGCGACGTCCCGAAGGTCGAGCCGTCCGGCGAATTCGCTCCCGCGGAGGACCTCGGCGGTCTGGGCCACGATGGCGTCGAACCGGAACTGCGGATTGGTTGCCCCGAACGATCGGGCGAGGTCGCTCAGCGCGACGTCCCGACCGAGGTCGACCGCACCGCCCCGGTCCGGGTCCGTCCAGCGCACGGTCACTCGGGCCAGGTGGCTCCGCGGTCCGGCGCTCGGTTCGAGTCGGATGGCATACAGGGCGGTGACGGCGTGACCGGCCCCGATCGCACCGGCCGCGACGCCGTCGTTCGTGAAGTCCCGGTCGGCGATCGCCCGGTTCTCGTACCCGACGAGGCGGTAGGCCGCGACGCTCTCGCGATCGAACGCAACCTGCGCCCTGGCGTCGAGGGCGACCGTCTGGAGGGTGCTCGTCAGGTCCTCGGAGAAGAGCTTCCGGGCCTCGTCGTTGGTGTTGACATAGGCGTAGAAGCCATCGCCCTGATCGGCCAGCTGCTCGAGCAGGGTGTCGTTGTAGTTGCCCATGCCGACACCGACGGAGACGAGCTGGATCCCGGCCGCGGCATCCCGGCTGATGGCCTCGAGGATCGAGGTCGGGTCGGTCAGCCCGACATTCGCGACGCCGTCGGAGGCGAGCACGATCCGGTCGATGCCGTTCTCGGTCAGGATCTTGCGGGCGAGCTCGTAGCCCAGCCGGAGGCCGGCCTCGAGGTTGGTCGAGCCACCCGGATGAAGCCGGTCGAGCGCGTCGAGGATCGTGCCCTCCTGGTCGGCCGGCGTCGGTCCGAGGACGACCTGGGCGTCAGAGCCGAAGCTGACGATGGCGACGCGATCGTTCCGGCCGAGCCCGTGGATCAGGATCCGCAGCGCGTCCTTGACGATCTCGAGCCGGCCGCCCTGCTCCATCGACCCGGACGTGTCGAGGACGAAGGTCAGCGAAGCCTGCTGTCGGTCGCGGGCGGCGACGGCGCGCGCCTGGAGCCCGATCCGGAGGAGGACCTCGTCCTCCGCGGTGAACGGCGTCGGTCCGCCGTCGGCGACGATCGCGAAGGCGTCCTCCTCGGGGAAGGGATAGCCCTGGGCGAATGCGTTGACCCATTCCTCGACCCGGACGCTGGCCGGATCCGGCTGATGGCCATCCTGGACGTAGCGCTGGGCGATCGTGTACGAGGCGGTGTCGATGTCGAGGGCGAACGTTGAGTGGTCGTCCCTGGCCGGATCGACCCATGGGTTCGTGCCGGGGTCCCGGTACGTCACCCCGCCGTACGGCGTGGGGGCGGGACCTGCCGGCTGAGGCGGATACGTCGGTTGGTGGTGGTCGGGTGGGGCCGTCGCACCTCCGTAGTTGGCCGGCCCCGTGGTGGAGGCAGAGCCGCAGGCACTCGCGAGGAGAGCGGCGACAGACACGGACAGGAGCAACTTGCGCATCGCGCAACCTCCCTGGGGAACGCGGGTGAGCACGCTCCCGGTCCTCGAGGCGGGGCCGGCGGCCCCGCAGGTCCCGGATCGGCACCACCAAGGTGTGCCGTCGGGCCGTGCTGCAGACGCCGCGGCGGTTGCCCGGGTTGCGTGAAGATTCCTTAAGCCCGAGATCTCAAGCGCGAGGTCCGAGGATCGCGCCGAGCTGGCCGAGGATCCGGGCGGTGGCTCCCCAGACGTGGAGGCCGTCGATCCGGTAGCCCCCATAGCGGATCGGCCAGTCCCGGATCGTCCGCTCGACGATCTCCACCTCCGCGTGGGGCAGGAAGGCCTCGATCGGTGGGGTGAGGATCCGGGCAACCTCGTCGGGGTTCGGGTGGAGGACCGGCGGCCGCTCGGCAACGGCCACGATCGGGGTGATCCGGAAGTCGCTGACCGGGATGAACACCTCGTCGAGCCGACCGACGACCCGGACGCCGGCGGCGATCGGATCCAGCCCGATCTCCTCGGCGGCCTCGCGCAACGCGGTCGCCGCGTCGTCCGTGTCGCCGGGCTCGGCCTTGCCGCCCGGAAAACTGACCTCGCCGCTGTGATGGCCGTCGTAGCTGGGCCGCTCGGTGAGGACGATGTGGGCCGCGCCTGCCGGCCCCGGCACGATGAGGGCCAGCACGGCAGCCGGACGCGCGGTCGCCGTCGGGTCGAGCCGCGGCCGGAGGCGCCCATCGGTGAACACCGGCATCAACTCAGCCCGGCCGATCGGGAGCGGCGAGGGCAGGACCGCGAGCCGCTCGACGGCGTCGTCGAACCTCATCGTGCCGAGGATTCCCCGAAGCAAGCCTCGATCAGACGGTCGAGATCGGCGCCTTCTACCGGAATCTCCTGCCAGCTCAGCATCAGTTGACGAGCTCGCCGCCGTCGCGTTCGGGCTTCGGATTGTCGATCTCCGGCAGGTCGAGGCCTCGCTTCGGACGGCGCCCCCCGCCGCTCGTCGCTCCGACCGCCTCGTCGCCGTCTGCCTCGGTGCGCCCGCCCGGCGTCCGGGCGTCGCGGCGGTTGGCGGCCTCGGCGACGACCGTCGAGCGCTCGGTCGAGAAGACGAGCGTCCCGGTCACCGCGTCGGCGTCGACCGCGATCGTATCGCCCGGCGCGAACTCGCCCTTGAGAAGCGCCCGTGCGAGCGGGTTCTCGACGAGCCGCTGGATCGTCCGCTTCAGTGGCCGCGCCCCGAAGGACGGGTCCGTGCCCTCGCGCACGATCAAGCCGCGCGCGGCCGCGGTCAGCTCGATCCGCAGGTCCTGGCCGGCGAGCCGCCGGTCGAGGCCGCGCAGCAGGAGCTCGACGATCTGCTCGAGATCCGCCTCCGACAGGGCGTGGAACACGATGATCTCGTCAATCCTGTTGAGGAACTCGGGACGGAACTGCGCTCGCAGGGCATCGGTGACCTGGCGCTTCATCGCCTCGTAGGCACCGTCGTCCTGACCGCGCCCGCCGCCACCGACCGCGCCGATCAGCTGGCTGCCGACGTTGCTCGTCAGGATGATCACCGCGTTCTTGAAGTCGACCGTCCGCCCCTGGCTGTCGGTCAGGCGCCCGTCGTCGAGGACCTGGAGGAGGATGTTGAAGACATCCGGGTGGGCCTTCTCGATCTCGTCGAGCAGGATCACCTGGTATGGCCGGCGGCGGACGGCCTCGGTCAGCTGGCCGCCCTCCTCGTAGCCGACGTAGCCGGGTGGCGCGCCGATCAGGCGCGACACGGAGAACTTCTCCATGTACTCGCTCATGTCGATCCGGGTCATCGCCCCGTCGTCGTCGAAGAGGAACTCGGCGAGGGCTCGGGCGAGCTCGGTCTTGCCGACGCCCGTCGGGCCGAGGAACAGGAACGAGCCGAGCGGCCGGCGCGGGTCCCCGAGCCCGGCGCGTGCCCGCCGCACGGCATCCGACACGGCCTCGATCGCCTCGTCCTGGCCCACGACCCGAAGATGGAGGCGTTCCTCCATCTTCACGAGCTTTTCGAGCTCGCCCTCCATCAGCCGCGTCACGGGGATCCCGGTCCAGGCCGCGACGATCTCGGCGATGTTGTCGGCGTTGACCTCCTCGCGCAGGAGCGAGCCCGGACCCTGCAGCGCCGCCAGGGTGTCGGTCTCCGCCGCCAGCCGTTTCTGGAGCGCCGGCAGGGTCTCGTACTGGAGCTTGGCCGCGGTCTCGTAGTCGGTCTCGCGCTGGGCCTGCTCGATCCGGACCTGGAGTTGCTCGAGCTCGGTCTTGGACGCGCGGATTGCCGCGATCGCGGTCTTCTCGGCCTCCCAGCGCTGCTTGAGGGCGCCGGTCGATTCCTCGAGATCGGCGAGCTCCCGCTCGAGCGTCGCCAGCCGCGCCTTCGATGCGTCGTCGGTCTCCTTGCGGAGCGCCTCGCGCTCGATCTCGAGCTGCATCCGCCGCCGTTCGGCCTCGTCGAGCTCGACCGGCATCGAGTCGATCTCCATCCGCAGCCGCGACGCCGACTCGTCGACGAGGTCGATCGCCTTGTCCGGCAGGAATCGCTCGGTGATGTAGCGCTGGCTGAGCGTCGCCGCCGCGACGAGGGCGGAGTCCGTGATCCGGACCCCGTGGTGGACTTCATAGCGCTCGCGCAGGCCGCGCAGGATCGAGATCGTCTCCTCGACGGTCGGCTCGTCGACGAAGACCGGCTGGAAGCGGCGCTCGAGGGCGGCGTCCTTCTCGATGTGCTTGCGGTACTCGTCGAGCGTCGTCGCCCCGATCGTGTGGAGCTCGCCCCGGGCGAGCATCGGCTTGAGGAGGTTGGAGGCGTCCATCGCCCCCTCGGCGGCGCCGGCGCCGACGACCGTGTGCAGCTCGTCGATGAACAGGATCACCTGGCCGTCGCTGTCCTTGATCTCCTTGAGGACGGCCTTGAGGCGCTCCTCGAACTCACCGCGGAACTTCGCTCCGGCGATCAGCGCGCCGAGGTCGAGCGAGATGACCCGCTTGTCCTTGAGCCCTTCGGGGACGTCGCCGCGGATGATCCGCTGGGCCAGGCCCTCGACGATCGCCGTCTTGCCGACGCCGGGCTCGCCGATGAGGACCGGGTTGTTCTTCGTCCGGCGGCTCAGGACCTGGACGACGCGCCGGACCTCCTCGTCGCGGCCGATGACCGGATCCAGCCGGCCGGCGCGGGCCTCGGCGGTCAGGTCCCGGCCGTACTTCTCGAGGGCGGCATAGGTTCCTTCCGGGTTCGGCGACGTGACGCGCTGGCCGCCGCGAACGCTCTGCAGGGCACCGAGGACCGCCTCGCGACCGGCGCCGTGGCGCTCGAGCAGCTGGCGGCCCTCGCCGCCGATCTCCAGGACGCCGAGGAGGAGGTGCTCGGTCGAGACGTACTCGTCGCCCAGCCGGCGGGCCTCCTGCTCGCCGAGCTCGAGGACGCGCTTGGCCCGCGGGTCGAGGGACAGCGATCCGCCGTGGATCCGGGCGCGCTTGCCGAGGATTCCAGCCAGCTCATCGCGGAAGGCGGGGAGGTCGACACCGAGCCGGCGAATGGTCTCGGCGGGGACACCGTCATCGGGCTCGACCAGGGCGTGGAGGAGATGCTCGGCGTCGAGGACCGGCGACTGCATGCTCTCGGCGGCACGCTGGGCGGCGGCGATGACCTCTTGCGCTTTCTGCGTATAGCGATCGAGTTGCATCGGGGGTTCTCCGGGATCGGGCAGATCTGGTTCGCGAGTGGTGGGTCGGTCAGGTGGTCGCCCTTGGATCGGGCTGGTCGAGCTTGTCGAAGAACGTCCGGGCGGCTTCGGCCGTATCGTCGTCGAGCTTGGGCGGGAGGACGACCCGGGCCTTTGCGTAGAGGTCGCCGTTGCCTTCGCCGCGGAGCTGGGGCATGCCCTGGCCCTTGAGCCGGAAGCGATGGCCGTTCTGGGTTCCGGGCGGGATGCGCAGGAGGACCATGCCCTTGAGCGTCGTGACCGGCACCTCGCCGCCGAGGAGCGCCTCGGCGAGGGTGATCGGCAGCTCGCGCTCGAGGTCGGCGCCCTTGCGGGCAAAGACCGGGTGGGGCCGGACGCGGGTCGTGACCAGGAGGTCGCCGCCCTGTGGGCCCTGGCCGGACAGCTTGATCTTCGTGCCCGTGTCGGCGCCGCGTGGGATCGAGACGTCGAGCCGACGTCCGTTGATCTCGACCCGGCGGGTGGTCCCGTGGTAGGCCTCCTCCAGGCCGATCTCGGCGATCGCCTCGGCCGTCGCCCGCCCAGCTCGACTCGGCTGCGATTGACCGCCGGCGGGCTGGCCGCTCGACCCGCCGGTGGCGCTGTTGATGCCCATGTCCGACAGGATGTCGTCGAACGACGGTCCAGCCCCGCCGCGTCGCACCCGCGAGCCGGCGGGCGGCATCCCGCCCCCGGCGTCCCCGCTGAAGAAGGTCCGGAAGAAGTCGGAGAAGTCGCCGCCGCCGGCCGTCCGGAACTCGTAGCGGACGTTGCCGGACCGGCCGCCGCCCGCCCCGAAGCCGCCGAACGGGCTGCCGCCGGCGAAGGGTCCGCCGGCCGCGTCGGGATCGACGCCTGCCCGCGAGTACGCCTCCCAATCCTTGCCGAGTCGGTCGTACTTCTTGCGCTTGTCGGGATCCGAGAGGACCGCGTTGGCTTCGTTGATCGCCTTGAAGCGCGCCTCGGCGGCCTTGTCGCCGGGCTTCTTGTCGGGGTGGTGCTCGCGGGCGAGCTTGCGGAAGGCCTTCTTGATGTCGGCCTGGCTGGCGCCCCGCGCGACCCCGAGGGTCTGGTAGTAGTCCTGGAAGTCCATCGCCCCGGGAATGACCTCAGAAAAGGAACGAGGCCGGTGATGGATCACCGGCCCCGTCGCGTCGTTGCTCTAGCGGTGCCGGTCGACGACGACCGGGGGCTGATCCGTCGGCGGGAAGGACGTCCGGCGGACGCGTTCCTCCCGTTCCGGCGCATCGCTCGGTGCGTCGCCGGGCTTGACGACCGTTGGCGGCTGCGCGATCACGAGCGCCTTCGGCTTGCGCCGGAGGGCCGTCTCGAGGACCTGCTCCATCGAGTCGACAAGGACAAGCTTCATCGACTTGCGGATCTCGTCGGGGATGTCCCGGAGGTCCTTCTCGTTCTTGCGTGGCAGGATCACCATCTTCGCCCCGGCCAGGTGGGCGGCCAGGATCTTGCTCTTCAGCCCGCCGATCGGAAGGACCCGACCGCGGAGGGTGATCTCGCCGGTCATCGCGACGTCCTTGCGGACGGGGATCCCGGTCAGCGCGCTGACGATCGCGAGGGCCATCGTGATCCCGGCCGACGGACCGTCCTTGGGCGTGCCGCCCGCCGGAACGTGGATGTGGAGCGTGTTCTTCTCGAAGATCTCCCGCGAGATGCCCAGCTCGGTTGCGTGGGCGCGCGTCCACGACAGGCCGGCCCGGGCGGACTCGCGCATCACGTCGCCGAGCTGGCCGGTGAGGATGAAGTCCTCCTTGCCTTCCATCTTCGTGACTTCGATCGCGATGACGTCGCCGCCGACCTCGGTCACGACGAGACCGGTCGCCGAGCCGATCTGGTCCTCGGCCTCGAGCTCGCCGTACTCGTAGCGCGGCGGGCCGAGGTACTCGGCGAGGCGTTTGAGGTCGATGATCGTCTTGCGCTTGCGGCCCTCGGCCACGGTCCGGGCGACCTTGCGCATGACGTTCGCCAGCTCCCGCTCGAGGTTCCGGACGCCGGCCTCGTGGGTGTAGGAGCGGACGAGCTCGATCATCGTCCCGTCGGGGATCACGATGTTCTTCCCGGACAGGCCGTGGTTCTTCATCTGCTTGGGGATGAGGAACCGCTTGCCGATCTCGATCTTCTCCTGCTCGGTGTAGCCGGGCAGGTAGACGATCTCCATTCGGTCGCGGAGCGCGGCCGGAATCGGGTCGAGGAGGTTGGCCGTCGCGACGAAGAGCACCTTCGAGAGGTCGAACGGGACCTCGAGGTAGTTGTCCTGGAAGGTGTTGTTCTGCTCCGGATCGAGGACCTCGAGGAGGGCGGACGACGGGTCGCCCCGGAAGTCCATCCCGATCTTGTCGACCTCGTCGAGCATGAAGACCGGGTTGTTGGACCCCGCCGTCTTGATGTTCTGGATGATCCGCCCGGGCAGGGCGCCGATATAGGTCCGACGATGACCGCGGATCTCGGCCTCGTCGTGGATGCCGCCAAGGCTCATCCGGACGAACTTGCGGCCCATCGCCCTGGCGATGCTCTTGCCGAGCGAGGTCTTGCCGACGCCGGGCGGGCCGACGAAGGCCAGGATCGGGCTGCGGATCTGGTCCGCCAGGGTCCGGACCGCGAGGTACTCGAGGATCCGCTCCTTGATCTTCTCCAGGCCGTAATGATCCTCGTCGAGGATCTTTGCGGCCTGCTTGATGTCGAGCTGGTCATCGGTCGCGACGTTCCACGGCAGGCCGACCAGCCAGTCGACGTAGGTCCGGATCACGCCGACCTCGGGGGACGCGGACGGGATCCGGCTCATCCGGTCGACTTCCTTGATCGCCCGGGTCTTGATCTCCTCGGGCATGCCGGCCGCTTCGACCTTGTCGCGGAGCTCGTTGATCTCGGCCTGCTGCGGGTCGTCCTCGCCCAGCTCGCGCTGGATCGCCTTGAGCTGCTCGCGGAGGATGTACTCGCGCTGGGTCTTGTCCATCTCGGACTTGACCTCGGACTGGATCCGGCCCTTGAGCTCGAGGATCTCGATCTGGCGGGCAAGGAAGTTGCTGACGAGCTTGAGCCGCTCTTTCACGTCGACCGTCTCGAGCAGCTCCTGGCGCTGCTCGGTGCTCATGTCGGGGCTGTAGGCGACCATGTCGGCCAGGAGCCCGGGCTCGCTGATGTTGCGGGCCGCGACGGCGGCCTCCGGCGGCACCGGTGCACCGTTGGCGACGTACTGCTCGATCTGGGCCTGGACGGTCCGCATCAGGGCCTGGACCTCGAGGCTGGCGCCGCTGGCGTCGTGGAGCTCCTCGACGGTCGCCCGGAGATACGGCTCGTTGGCCACGAAGTTGATGAGCTTGAGGCGGGTCTGGCCCTGGACGATGGCCCGGACTGTGCCGTCCTGGAGCTGGACGACCTGGGCGATCTTCGCCAGGGTCCCGACGGTATACAGCTCGGACGGGGAGTCGATGTCCTCCTGCTCGGGCTGGCGCTGGGTGACGAGGGCGATCGGACCGCCCTCGGCAACCGCGGCGTTGAGCGCGTTGACGCTCTTCTCGCGACCGACCTGGAGCGGAACGATCATCTCGGGAAAGATGACGGTCTCGCGGAGGGCGACGAGGGGCAGCTCGCGCGGACCGCTTGGCGTCGTGATGTTCACGGTGGTCGGCTGATCGTCCCGGTCTTGGGTCGGGCGCTTTGCCATCAAAGGTCTCCTGTGAGATGTAACGAGATCATCGGGCCTGCGCGGCCGCTCGTGAAGTAGGGCTTCCTCTGGTTCGTCATGACCGATCGTCCGGTACGGTCCCGGCACGATCGGGCTTCGGGGACGCCTCGGCGGCGGCCCGATCGGCGGCCTGGCGACGCGTGCCCTCGGCGTACAGCGCTTCGAGGATTCGCGTCCCCAGCCGCTCCTCCAGCTCGAACAGGAGCCGGATGCCGGCGAGGTTGACGCCTCGATCCTGGGTCAGGTGCCGGATCCAGGTGAGGCGCCGGATGTCCTCGTCGCTATAGAGGCGGATGTTGGACGGGGTGCGGGCGGGACAGATCAGGCCTTCGTCCTCGTAGATCCGGAGCGTCCGCGGATGGGCGGCGACGAGCGTTGCCGCGACGCTGATCACGTAGACCGGACGCCGCGGGTCCTTCTCGACCCGGCCCTGGGACATGCGCTCAGGCTCCCTGGCCGGTGCCGGCGGCGACGGGGGTCTTCCCGTTGCCGGTCGTCTCGGCCGCCCGGACCTCGGCGGAGGCGCCGTTGACCGTCGGGCTGATCCGGATCTGGCGGGGCTTGACCGACTCGGCCTTCGGGATCCGCAGCGTCAGGACGCCGTTTTCGAAGGTGGCGGTCGCCTTGTCCGGCTCGAGCCCGGTCGGGAGGATGATCGCCCGCCCGACCGTCCCGCGACGGATCTCGGAGATGAGGGCCTCGCCCTCGCCTGCCTGCTGCACGTCGCGATCCTCGCCGCGGATCGACAGGGTGCGGTCCTCGACGGTGATCTCGACGTCCTCCGGCCGGATGCCGGGCAACGCCGCCTCGATCACGAGCGCGTCAGCCGTACGGGTGACGTCAAGGGGAAGCTGGGTTGGAGCATCGAAACCGGCGCCGAACGGGCGTCGGACGAAGCTGTCATCGAACAATCGATCCATCGCCGAGCGGAGCGACAAGAGCTCGCCGAACGGCGAGGGACGGCGCACGATCGTCATGTTCGTGGACCCTCCTTTGGTGTGGTGCCATGGCGCCCGACGGACAGTCCCGGCGGACAACGAGAAGGCTAGAACCCTGACAATCACGTTGTCAAGAAGGTTGCGATTTGTTGACGATGAGACTTGCCCGCGCCGCTTGCTGGCCCCAGGATCCGGCCGTCCCGAACTGGCGCGCGCATACCCGCCTGCCTTCGTGTCGGCGTCGCCGGGATTTCCTGCCCTGAGCCGAGACCTGCCTGGTGTCCAGGACCTCGGGGATCGTCGGCCGGCCCTCCGAGGTCAGCCGGCGGGTGCGGCCTCCTGGTCGCCGATGAGCTGCTCGTGGAGCTGCGGTCCGCTTTCCGCCTTGCCGATCGCGATCACCTTGTCGCCTTCGGCGAGGACCGTCTCGGGTCGGAGCGGTGTCGCGACGCCGTCGCGGATCACCGCGAACAGCGAGCAGCCGTCCGGCATGGACAGGTCGCGCGGTGTCTTGCCGATGGCCGGCGAGCCGGCCTGGAGATGGGCCTCGATCAGCTCCAGCTCGCCCTCGCCGAGGGCAGCCAGGTGGAGGAGCTCGTGGACGGGGATGTCCTGCTCGATCGAGCCGAGGATCATCCGGGTCGGGCTGATCAGTTCGTCGACGCCGAGGTGCTTGAACAGGGTCTCGTTCTTGGGGTTGTTGACCCGGGCGATCGTGCGCGGGACGTCGAAATGGTGCTTCGCCATCTGGCAGATGACGAGGTTGTCCTCGTCGTCGCCGGTCACAGCGGCCACGATGTCCGCGCGGTTGGCACCTGCCTGGCCGAGGTACTTGCCCTCGCAGCCGTCGTGGGCGATGACGACCGATCCGATCTCGTCGGCGATCTGGTTCGCCCGATTCTGTTCCTTCTCCATCAGGACGACCTCGTGGCCGCTGCCGATGAGCTCCTTGGTCAGGTAGTAGCCGACCTTTCCGCCGCCGATGACGAGCACGAACACGGGTCTCAGCCCTCCCGGGCGCTGATGGGCGCGACCGGCGCCGGAGTCGGATCGGTCGGAGCGGCGAACGCCGTTGCGGCCGGCAACGATTCGTCGAGCGGACCGTGGTGTTCTCCGCCCGGGTGATGGCCGGTGGCCGCCGACAGGCCCGGCCCGAAGGTCAGGCCGAGGCCGACGAAGTCGCTGACCGCGCTGGCCATCAGGTTCGTCCGGCAGAGCGTGGCGACTCCGAGCTCGGCGTACGCGCTGGCCCTGAGCGGGTCGTTGATCTTGGCGATCACCTGCTTCGCGTCGAGCGCCTCGGTCGCGAGCTGGGCCGACATGATGTTGCGGTTGTCGCCCTCGGTCATCGCCATGAACAGGTCGGCCGACTCCGCGCCCGCCCGGCGGAGAGTGTCCTCGTCGGTCCCGTCGCCGCGGATAGCGGCGCCCTTGAACGTGCCCGGCAGGCGGTCGAATGCGGTCGTATTCGGGTCGAGGATGATGACCTGGTGACCGGCCCGGTCGAGGGCGTCGGCCAGGACGGACCCGACGCGGCCGCAACCGATGATGACGGTCTTCACGATGTCTCCTCCGGGATCGGCTCGCGCACGACCCAGACTGCGCAGGGAGCGTTCTTGAGGACGTACGGGATCGTCCGCCCGATCTCGAAGTCCCCGCCGAACTTGGTCCGGTAGGCGAGGCCGATGACGAGGAGGTCGGCTTCGCGCTCGACGGCCTCGTCGACGAGGGCGGCCCCGACGTCACGGGCCTGGAGCAGGACGGGCTCGAGACGGACCCCGGACGACTCGGCCGTGCCCTCGGCCAGGTCGAGGACCCGCTGGATCTCCTCCGATCGCCCGGCAACGTCCATGTCGAGCGGCACCGACCAGTCCATCTCCACGACGTGGACGCCGATCAGCTCCGCCTTGTGGGCCTTCGCCAGCTGCGCGACGAGGCGGACAAGCCGCTGGCCGTTCGGGTGGCCGGAGAGTGCAACGACGGCTCGACGAAACGACGGATGAGCTTGGGACTCGGGTGGCACGGCGGCGACTGTACCACCGCCACGCCACGGCGTCGCCCGTCCGACGAGCGTTCCCGTTGCAGGGACGTCACGGCTTTGCGGACTGCTCGTCGCCGGCGGATGGGTGGCCGCGCTCGACCATCGTCGGGTCATCTCGGCGGTACGGGACGTTGACGACGACCGTGTGTGGCCGGCCGAGGAGCGAGCTCCGCAGGCGCTTCACCGACTGGTTGTAGAGGATCCGCTCCCACCACCGGCGAGCCACGTACTCGGGCAGGACGACGAACGTGATGGGCGCCTCCTTGTCCGGTGGCCAGGCCGAGTCCAGCACGTCGAGGTAGGCCCCGAGCGGGCCGGTCAGTGCCCGATACGGCGATTCCACGACGACGAGCGGGACGCCGGGGACCTGGCGCTCCCATTGTTCGCGCACCGCGAGGCCGACCTCTGCATCCTCGGTGATGAAGACGGCCCGGACATCGTCGGCGATGGACCGGGCGACATTGACGGCGTGAATCACCGCCCGGTTGACGCCCGGGATCGGCACGACCGCCCGCTCCTCACGATGGAGGCTGGTGAAGACCTTGTCCGGCCGGACGCTCAGCTCGCGCCGCGAGGCGTCGTACTGGCGATGGATGAACAGCATCATCGCGACGAGGGTCGGGATCAGGATGACCACGAGGTACGCGCCGTCGACGAACTTGACGCTGACGACGACGACGAGCACGACCGCGGTCAGGACGGCGCCGAAGGCATTGATCCCGAGCCGCCACTGCCAGCCCGACCCGTGCTCCGATCGCCAGTGCTTGACCATCCCGATCTGGCTCAGGGTGAAGCAGACGAACACGCCGACCGAGTAGAGCGGGATCAGGGCCGTGACGTTCCCCTCGAACAGCCAGATCAGGAACGCCGCCACCGTGGACAGGACCACGATCCCCCACGAGTAGGCGAGACGATCGCCGCGGTAGGAGAACTGGCGCGGCATGTAGCCGTCGACCGCGAGGATCGCGCCCAGTCGCGGGAACGCGTTGAACGAAGTGTTCGCGGCGAGGAACAGGATCAGCGCGGTCGCCGCCTGGAACAGGACGAACAGGAGCGAGCCGTTCCCGAACACGTTGCCGGCGACGAGCGAGACCGTTGTCGGGATGTCGCCGACCGTCGGCAGGATCTGGTAGGCGTGGGAGATGATCGTGATCCCGATGAAGAGGATCCCGAGCAGGATCGCCATCGCGGTCATCGTGTTGGCCGCGTTCTTCGCTTCGGGCGGCTTGAAGGCCGGCACGCCGTTGGCGATCGCCTCGACGCCGGTCAGGGCGACCGACCCCCCGGCGAATGCCTTGAGCAGCAGGAAGATCGACAGCTCACCGCCGCTGACGACCTCCGCATTGGGCGTGACGATCGGGTGGGCGTTGCCGGTCACGATGTTGACGATGCCCAGCCCGACCATCAGCAGCGCCAGGCCGACGAAGGCGTAGGTCGGGACCGCGAAGATGTTCCCGGACTCGCGCAGGCCGCGCAGGTTGGCGACCGTCATCAGGACGATCACCGTGATCGCGATCTCGATCTTCACGCCGTCGAGGTCCGGCACGACCGACACGATCTGGCCGATCGCCGACGCCGTCGACACCGCGACGGTCATCACGTAGTCGATCAGGAGGGCCGCGGCCGCGACGAGGCCGAGCAGCGGGTTCAGGTTCTCCTTGGCCACCGCGTACGCGCCGCCGCCGCCCGGGTAGGCTCGGCACACCTGGCGGTACGACGTCGCGACGACCGCGAGCAGGACGGCGATCGCGATCGACACACCGACCGAGAAGGCGAGTGCCGTCGCCCCGGCAACCGCGAGGACCCGGATGATCTCCTGCGTCGCGTAGGCCGACGAGCTGATCGCGTCGGAGCTGAAGATCGCGAGGGCCTTCTTCTTCGTGAGGCGCTCGCCGGCCTCCTCCTCGGACGCCAGGGGGCGGCCGATCGCGACCTTCCGGATCCGGGCCCAGGTCCGCCCGACCGCGGTCTTCGGGGTGTGGGCGGCCGCTTTCGCGACCATCTGGCCGGGGCCCGTGTAGCGGAAATACGGGGCATGCGGTCGATCGACACGAACGCGGCGATCCGCGGGTTTCCGGCCCTGCAACGGCCGGCGGCCTCCGATCATCCGACTCCGATCTGTTGGGCTGGGGGGCCGGCCAGTGGACGCGGCGTAGGGGACGTCCGCGATGACCGTGTGATCGCGCCCGACGAGCGCCGATTTTTCGGGCGTCTGGCCGACTGGTTATACAGCAGACGGTCCCACCAGTGCCGGGCGACGAATTCGGGCAGGACGACGTTCGTGGTCGGGGCTGGCTTGTCCGGCGGCCAGGACGAGAACGAGCACAGGAACTGGCGTCGCATGTGACCGTCGATGGCCAGGATCGCGAGCAGCCGGGGAAACGCGTTGA
>DATAIW010000446.1:0-1677 GCA_036262455.1 Candidatus Limnocylindrales bacterium
ATGCTACACCGCGACCCGGCCGTCCGGGCGTGGCGTCGGCGCCCGAACGGAGGGCGGAGGCGGCGTGACTCAGCCGTCGGGTGCGTCGAGCCCGCGCGCGTAGGGCGGGAAGCGGAAGCGCATCTCGCGGGTCAGGACCCCGCCGTGGCCGAGGTGCGACACCGTCCGGAGGGTCGGGGGCTCGCCGGTCAGGAGTCGCGGCAGCAGGAGATCGGCGGCGGTCGCCTTCGAGTAGGCGCCGCAGGTCGGCAGGCCGAGGATCGCGGTCCGCCCGACGCGGGCGAGCCACAGCATGGAGCCCGGGTGGGCCGGCACGCCGTGGCGGACGACGCGGCCGCCGAGGGCTTCGATGGCCGTGAAGAATGGGTCCGACGGGTCGGTCGAGCGGCCGCCCGCGGTCAGGACGACGTCGACCGCCGAGCCCGCCCGGCCGCGGACCTGCCGGCTCAGCGCCGCCAGCACCGCGCCGTCCTCGTCGCCGACGTACTCGATCCCGACGATCGTCGACCCGAGGCTCTCGACCTTGACCCGGACGCTCGCCTCGAACCGCGGCCGGTCGGCGGCCCGCAGGGACTCCTTGACGATGACCCCGACCCGCATCGGCCGGAACGGCGCGACCCGGACCAGCGGCCGGCGGCCACCGGCGACGACCTGCTCGCCCGCCTCGACGACCGATGCCGGAACGACATGCGGCGCCACCTTGACGCTCGCGACGAGGTCGCCCGCGGCGACGATCGAGCCGTCGAGCCGGGTGAAGACCTCGAGCGGGTCGATCCGGTTGAGCCGCTCGAGCTCCGTCGCCCGGACGTGGAGGACCCCGTCGTGTTCGGCGAGGAGGTCGACCCGGCTCTGCGACGGGCCACGGCGCGTGAGCCCCGATCCGGCGACGGCGTCGGCGAGACGGAGCGCCGCGTCATCCTCGTGGAGGTCGCCCTCGTCGAGGACGATGACCGTGACCGGGCCGACGCCGAGCGAAGGGTCGACCGCCCAGGCGGCGAGGTCGGCCACCGACAGCCGCCGGCCCTTCGACCAGCGGCTGCCCCCGACCACGAGGTCGCGCGCGAGGACCGCCCCGACGAGCTCGGCGGGCGGGCGGCGACCCGGCGTCAGACGCTCGAGCCGCACCCGCCGACGCGCCCTGGAACCGCTGCGGCCGCGACGCGCGTTCTAGCCGAGCCGCTCGAGGGCCGCCGCGATCGCCCGCTTCGTGTACGTCACGGCCATCGCCGTCCGGTACTCCCTGTCGGCATGGATGTCGCCGTGGACGGTCATCCCGTCGGTCGCGTGGGCGGCCGCCGCGGCGATCGATTCGGCTGTCCCCTCGTTGCCGATCAGGACCGCCTCCACCGCCCGCGCCCGGTATGGCGCGTCGGCGACGCCGGTGAGCGCGATCCCGGCCCGGGTGATGGCGCTGCCGCCCTCCTTGAACACGACCGCCGCGACCCCGACGATCGAGTAGCCCGAGGCCCGCTGCGACAGCGAGACGAACGCCGAACCGGGATGGTCGCTCGGTCCCGGCAACCGGATCTCCGTCACGAGCTCGTCCTCGGCGAGGGCGGTGGTGAAGGCCCCGGTGAAGAAGCCGTCGGCCGCGTAGACGTGCTCGCCGCGCTTCGACCGGGCGACGATCTCGGCGTCGAGGGCGAGCAGGACCGCGGGCAGGTCGGATGCGGGATC
>DATAIW010000447.1:0-6404 GCA_036262455.1 Candidatus Limnocylindrales bacterium
GAAGTACTTCGGCTTGGTCAGCCCGAGCATCAGCTTGAGCTCCTCCTGGCTGGCGTGACCGGAGACGTGAGCCCGCTTGATCGTGTGGTAGAAGACGTTCGCGCCGGCCTTGAACAGGTTGTCGATCGTGCGGCTGACGTACTCCTCGTTGCCCGGGATCGGGCTGGCGCTGACGATCACCGTGTCGCCCTGCTGGATCTCGACGAAGCGATGGTCGCGGTTGGCCATCCGGGCGAGGCCGGCCATCGGCTCACCCTGGGCGCCGGTCGTGCAGATCACGAGCTTGTCGGCCGGGATCTCGTTGAGCTTGTCCTTGGCCACGATCATCGACGGGTCGTACGTCAGGTAGCCGAGGTCGGTCGCGATCCGGAAGTTCTGCTCCATCGAGCGGCCGATGACGGTCGTCTTCCGGCCGAACGAGGCGGCGGCATCGAGAACCTGCTGGACCCGGGCGATGTTGCTCGCGAAGGTCGCCACGATCACCCGGCCGTCGAGCGGCTCCATGATCTCGCGGAAGGCCTCGCCGACCGTCCGCTCGGACGGCGTGTAGCCCGGGTTCTCGGCGCGGGTCGAGTCGGACAGGAGGCACACGACGCCCTCGGCGCCGAGCTTGGCGAGGATCGCGAAATCGGACAGCTTGCCGTCGACCGGGGTGTGGTCGAACTTGAAGTCGCCCGTATGGACGATGACCCCGGCCGGCGTCCGCAGGGCGATCCCCATCGCGTCCGGGATCGAATGGCCGATCCGGAAGGCGACGACACCGAACGGGCCGATCTGGAGCTCGTCGCCGGGCTCGAGGGCGAGGATCGGGTTGTTGTGGAGCTTGTGCTCCTTGATCTTGTTGCCGAGCAGGCCGCGGGCGAGCGTCGAGGCGTAGACGGGGACGCCCGGGAACTCGGGCAGGACGTACGGCAGAGCGCCGACGTGGTCCTCGTGGGCATGGGTGATGAGGAAGGCCTTGACCTTGGCCTTGTTCTCCTTGAGATAGGTGATGTCGGGGATGACGAGGTCGATCCCGAACATCTCCTCGTCGGGGAACATCAGGCCGCAGTCGATGACGACGATGTCATCGCCGTACTCGAACACGTACATGTTCTTGCCGATTTCGCCGACGCCGCCGAGCGGAATGATCCGGAGGGAATGGTTTGCTGTTGGCATGGGAGGGTGTTTCGTCCTTCGTTGGTGGTTGATCAGAAGATGGTGATGTCGGCCGCAGGCTCCGGCGCCGAGGCCAGCGCGAGGGCGGGTGTGCCGTCGGGCTCGGCTCCGTGCATGGCCCCGTTGTCGGCCGGTGCAGGCCGCTCGGAAGTCGAGGTCGCACGGCGGGCTCGGAGGTCGAGGAGGACCTGCGGAACCTTCGCGATGTCGTCGTAGCTCTGCCGCTCGACCTCGACCCCGCGGAGCGCGGCAGCCGGGTGGTACATCGCGAACACGGTGGCGTCGCGGGCGCCGCTCGCCGGGTCGACCGGGCCCATCGTGCCGTGGGCCTGGCTGATCCGGGCCCCCGGCATGAAGCGGCCCATCGAGTGACGGCCGAGGGTGACGATCAGGGCCGGATCGAGGACCTCGAGCTGGCGCTTCAGGTACGGCGCGCAGGCCGCGACCTCGTCCGGCTCCGGGTCGCGGTTGTCCGGCGGCCGGCATTTGACGACGTTGGTGATGAAGACGTCCTCGCGCCGCCACTCGATGGAGCCGAGGAGCTTGACGAGCAGGTCACCGGCGCGGCCGACGAACGGGCGGCCGAGGCGGTCCTCGTTGAAGCCGGGCCCCTCGCCGACGAGGACGACCTCGGTATCAGGGCTGCCCTCCCCCGGCACGGCGTTGGTCCGGCCCTCGGCGAGCCGGCAGCGGGTACACGTCCGGACCTCCGCTGCGACCGTCTCGAGCGCCGCCTGGCGCTCGGCCGAAGTCACGCCGGGGCCCCGATCGCGGTCCCCTCCGCGTGGTACGGCGTCGCACCCCGGCTCGCGGCCGATCGCACCCAGCCGCGCTCGACAAGGACTTCCGCGATCTGGACCGTGTTCGTCGCGGCGCCCTTGCGGAGGTTGTCGCTGACGACCCAGAAGGCGAGGCCGCGGTTGTCGTCGATCGAGGGGTCCTGGCGGACCCGCCCGACGAAGATGTCGTCCGAGCCCGCCGCGGAGGTCGCCAGCGGGTACGTCGAGGTCGACGGATCGTCCTGGACCACGACGCCGTCGACGGCGGCGAACAGCTCCCGTGCCCGATCGGGGTCGATCGGAGCCCGGGTCTCGACGTGGACCGCCTCCGAGTGGGCGACGAAGACCGGGACCCGGACGGCCGTGCACGACACCCGCAGCTCTGGCAGGTGGAGGATCTTGCGGCTCTCGGTGACGACCTTCCACTCCTCCTTCGTGTAGCCGCTGGGGAGGAACACGTCGACCTGGGGCAGCGCGTTGAAGGCGATCTGGTGGGGATAGACGGCCACGGTCTTCGGCTCGCCGGCGACGTGGGCCCGGATCTGGCCTTCCAGCTCGCGGATCGCCTCGCCGCCCGTTCCAGACACCGCCTGGTAGGTGTCGACCACGACGCGTTCGAGCCCGACCGCGTCACGGAGGGCCATCAGGACCGGGACGAGCTGCATCGTCGAGCAGTTGGGGTTGGCGATGATCCCCGGGTGTCCCTCGAGATCGTCGGGGTTCACCTGGCTGACGACCAGGGGGATCAGCGGATCCATCCGCCAGGCCGACGAGTTGTCGACGACGGTCGCTCCACGCGAGGCGGCCAGCGGCGCAAGCTCGCGCGATGCGCTGGCGCCGGCCGAGAACAGGGCGATGTCCACGCCCTCGAATGCGTCCGCGCTCGACGGCTGGACCTCCAGCGTCCGGCCCTCGATCGAGATCATCCGGCCGGCCGACCGCTCCGATGCGAGCAGCCGCAACTCGCCGACGGGAAAGTCGCGTTCGAGGAGGACCTGGATCATCGTGCGCCCGACGACGCCCGTGGCGCCGACGACCGCGACGGTGAAGGATGGGCGTGTCATGTCGGGCATGGCTCCGCTGTCACTGTCGCTGGCAGGGCACCCACGGAGTATAGCAGCGGGGTCGGCCGCGGCTGAGGGCCGGACCCCTCCGCTCGTGCCGGTTGCTCCGATCCCGTTCCGTCCTGCCAGATACCACGCCAGGTAGTGGCAGTCATGGCCCGAGGGCCATCCGGAGTCCGAGCCGACCGATTCGGGCCCGGCTGCGCGCCACTCACCGCCCGCGACGGTGAACGGCGACAACGGCCGTCCCCGACCTCGACGCTCACCACGACTGGTGGTGCATGACAGGGCCGACAGGCGAGTCGGGGCCAGGGCCGCGCGTGGATCTGGTCGGAATCCGAAGGGCCGGCCCGTCGGACCGGCCCTTCGCGTTTCAGCGGGTTCGCGGCGGCGGTCAGCTCACAGGCTCCTTCGCCAGGTGCCTCTGCATGGCCGCCTTGCGGGACAGGTTGACCCGGCCCTGGCGATCGACTTCCATGACGACGACCATCACCTCGTCGCCGACGGACACGACGTCCTCGACGGTCGGCACGTGGTAGTCGGCCAGCTCGCCGATCCGGACGAGGCCTTCCTTGCCCGGCAGGATCTCGACGAACGCGCCGAAGCCCATGATCCGGGTGACCTTGCCGAGGTACAGCGCCCCGACCTCGACCTCGCGGGTGAGGCTCTCGATCCACTGGATCGCCTTGCGCGAGTTCTCGCCGGAGACGGCCGCGATCTCCACGGTGCCGTCGTCCTCGACGTTGATCTCGGTCTGGGTCTCTTCCTGGATCTTGCGGATCATCGAGCCGCCCTTGCCGATGATCTCGCGGATCTTCTCCGGGTTGATCTTGATCGTGGTGATCCGCGGCGCGAAGTCGCTCATCGAGCCACGGGCCTCGGGCATGACCTCGGTCATCTTGTCGAGGATCTCGAGTCGAGCGGCGAGGGCCTGCTTCAGGCCGTCGCGAATGATCGCCTCGTTGATCCCCTGGACCTTGATGTCCATCTGGAGGGCGGTGATCCCGTCGCGGGTGCCGGTGACCTTGAAGTCCATGTCACCGACCGAGTCTTCCTTGCCGAGGATGTCGGTCAGGACGACGAACCGGCCGTCGGGCTCGCTGATCAGGCCCATCGCCGCGCCGGCGACCGGAGCCGAGATCGGCACGCCGGCGTCCATCAGGGCGAGGGTCGAGCCACAGGTCGAGGCCATCGAGGTCGAACCGTTCGACGACATGCACTCGGACACGAGGCGGATGACGTACGGGAACTCGTCGTGCGGCGGGAGGACAGGGATGAGCGCCCGTTCGGCGAGGTTGCCATGACCGATGTCGCGCCGGCTCGGCCCACGCATCGGCTTGTTCTCGCCCGTGGAGTAAGGCGGGAAGTTGTAGTGGTGGATGTACTTCTTCTCGGTCTTCGGGCTGATCGTGTCGATCCGCTGGACGTCCGAGGACGCGCCGAGGGTCGCGATCGTCATCACCTGCGTCTCGCCGCGGGTGAAGAGACCGGAGCCGTGGGCCCGCGGGAGCAGGCCGACCTCGACCGAGATCTGGCGGAGCTCGGTCGTCCCGCGACCGTCCATCCGGACACCCTCATCGAGGGCCAGCGTCCGGCAGGTCTTCTTGTAGACGAGGCTCCAGAGGCTCTTGCTGACACGGGCCTTGCGGCGGGCGGCCTCGAGCTTGGTCTTGGCCTCGTCTTTCGAGGTCTTGTTGGCCCGGACCGAGTCGGAGATCTCGCTCTTCAGGGTCGCGATCCGGCCCGGCAGGTCGGCGGCGAACTTCAGGAGCAGGTTGGCCGTGGCCTCGGCGTCCGGCAGGGCGCGGTGGTTCTGGGTCAGGTCGACCCCGAAGAATCCGGCCAGGGTGTCCAGCTTGTAGTTCTGGAGGTCCGGGTAGCCCTCGCGGGCGATCGTCAGGGTGTCGAGGTAGCGGCCCTGTTCGTAGCGGGCGGCGCCGGCCTCCTCGAGGAAGCCGAGGTCGAAGATCACGCTGTGACCGACGACGAGGGCGTCACCGATGAAGTCGACCGCCTGCCCGGCGGCCTCGGCCGGCGACGGCGCCTTGGCGACGTCCTTGTCGGTGATGCCGTGCATCTGGTTGCCGAGGATCGGCTGCGACGGCTTGACGAACGTCGACCAGCGATCGGTGATCTTGCCGCCCTTGACCTTGACGACGGCGACCTCGAGGAGGTCCGCCATCTTGGGGTCGGTTCCGGTCGTCTCGACGTCGACGATCGCGAACTCGCGCTTGGCGTCGACCGCAGCCACGAAATCGAGGACCGAGCCGGTGCCGGGCTCGAGGTACGGCGAGCGCTTGGGCTTGCCGACGGCCTCGCGGAGCTGCTCCTGGATGTCGATGAGCGGCTGGAGCGCGCGATGACCGAAGAGGATGGCCTCGGCCATGACGTCTTCAGGCAGGAGCTTGGCCCCGGCCTCGACCATCATGATCGCGTCGCGCGTCCCGGAGACGATCAGGTCGAGCTCCGAGTCGGCGAGCTCGCTGTAGGTCGGGTTGACGACGAACTCGCCGTCGATCCGGCCGATCCGGACGGCGCCGACGGGACCCGCGAACGGGATCTCGCTGATCGTCAGGGCGGCCGACGCGGCCACCGTGCCGAGGACGTCGGGCTCGTTCTCCTGGTCGGTCGAGAGGACCGTGATGACGAGCTGGATGTCGTCCTTGTAGCCCTCGGGGAACAGCGGCCGGATCGGGCGGTCGGTCAGGCGGGCCGCGAGGGTGGCCGCCTCCGAGGCGCGCGCCTCACGCTTGATGAAGCCGCCCGGGATCTTGCCCGCGGCGTACATCCGCTCCTCGAATTCGACCGTCAGCGGGAAGAAGTCGAGGCCGGGCCGCGGATCGGACCGGTTGGCCGTCCCGAGGATGAAAGTGTCGCCGTAGCGGACCGTGACGGCCCCGCCGGCGAGTCGGGCGAGCTTGCCCGTCTCGATGGTCAGCGTGCGACCACCGATCTGTGTCTCGAATGTCTGAGACAAGGGAATGTTCCTCCTTGGTCGTGGAGGAAGGAAACGACCCGCGGGCAGGTCGGCCGTGCTGTGCCTGGCTGAACGTCGAATGCGAACGAACCCCGGATGTCCCGGGGTCCCGTGCGGTGACGCTAGCGGCGCAGTCCGAGCCGTCCGATGACGGTCCGGTATCGCGTGTTGTCCTTCTTGATCAGATAGGCAAGAAGGCGACGACGCTGGCCGACGAGCTTGAGGAGGCCGCGACGCGAATGGTTGTCTTTGGGGAAGCCGCGGAGATGGTCGGTCAGGCTCCGGATTCGCTCCGTCAGGAGCGCGATCTGGACCTCCGGCGACCCGGTGTCACCTTCCTTGGTGGCATACCCGGTCATGATCTCCTGCTTCTGTTCCCGCGCGAGCGGCACTCGTTCCTCCGAACACGAACTTCTATCGTTGTCT
>DATAIW010000448.1:0-16560 GCA_036262455.1 Candidatus Limnocylindrales bacterium
TCGCCCGGGCGCCGGGTACCCTTCAGGCCCGCCGGGACGACCTTCGGGCCCGCAGGCGCGACCTTCGGGCTCGCCGGGGCCACCTTCGGGCCCGCCGGAGCCCGATCCGGAGCGGCCGCTCGCGACGGACGATCCGTCGGCCGATGGGCGTCGGGCATGTGGCGCGCGGCCGCGCCGGGCCCGCCGGCATCGATCGCGGTGAGCCCTCCTGCGGCGCGGGCCGCGGTGGCGATCACGGCGATCGCGCCGCCGATGGCGATCGTCAGGACCGCATCCACGAGCTGCTCGGCCTGGTTCGGCGGCGAATCGAGCGCGGCCCGGATCGACGACGCGCCGACGAGGAGCAGGAGCGCGCCGACGGCCAGGCGGAGGACGTCCCGGCCGGTGATCAGGGGAGCGGCCGCGAGCACGAGGAGGGCGAACCCCGCTGCCTGGGCCTCGGGCGCCCCGAGCCCCGGGGCACCGAGACCGTGGCTTCCGAACCCGACGACCGCCGCGGCGGCCGCCAGGAGCGCCTCGGTCGGCCAGCCGACCCGGCTCCCGGTCGTGCTCAGCTCGCCGCGGACGCCGATGGCGATGAGGCGGATCGCGAGCAGCGCGGCGGCGATCCGGGCGAGGATCGCGAGGGGATCGGGCCACGGATCGGCAATGAGCGGCGCCCCGAGCAGGACGACGAGCAGGCCGAGAACGGTCGCCCGGACGTCGCGGGCCGTGACCGCCAGGACGGCTCCCGCGATCGTGACCGCGGCGAGCGCGGCGAGGGCCGGGTTCACGCCGCGTGTCGCCGGTCGCGGCCGCTCATGGGGCCGGGGTCGCGAGCTCCGGGTGGCTGGAGGTCTGGAGGATCGTGAAGGTATCGATCGGCCAGTAGCGGAGCCACGCCCGCCCGATGACGACCTTGATGTCGATCGGTCCGAACTCGCGCGAGTCCGCCGAGTTCCCGCGATGGTCGCCCATCAGGAAGAGCTGTCCATCGGGGATGACCCAGTTGTCGACGCTGGTCAGCGGCTCCGTGGCCTGCGTCTGGCCGTCGTCCTCCTTGAAGACATACGGTTCGACGAGCTTCGTGCCGTTCAGGAAGACCGAGCCGTCGCGGACCTGGACGGTGTCGCCGCCGACGCCGATCGCCCGCTTGATGTACGGCTCGCCGCCGGGTGCGGCCCAGTTCGGTGGTGGCGTGAATACGACGATGTCGCCGCGCTTGTAGGTGTCGAAGTTGGGGGTCAGCTTGTCGACGAGGACGTACTGACTCTCCTCCAGCGTGTGCTGCATCGACTTCTGCTGGACCCGGAACGGTTGGGCGACGAAGGATTGGATGACCCAGAAGATGATCAGGGTCAGGACGAGGGTCTCGACGATCTCCAGGAGACACCCGAGCGCGGGCTTCCGGGTCACGAGGTCGGGATCGGGGTGGTCACAAGTCCGGCAGTATAGGTCGTCAGGCCGACGGGCCCCGATCGACCGAGGTGGCCCGATCGCCGTCTCGGCGTGGCGGATCGTCGGGCGCCGCGAGACAGGCGTGGAAGCCCGCTGGCGGGCTCAGCGCTTGGGACTGGCGGACGCTCGCTTCGTCGGCTTCGCCGATGGCCTGGCCGACGGCGCCGACGACGGCCCGACCGACGGCCCCGGCGACGGCTTGGCCAGCTCGGGGTGCTGGGCGGTCGGGAGCACGGCGAGGTCCTCGATCGGCCAGTAGCGGAGCCACGCCCGGCCGATCACCGAGCTGACCTCGATCGTGCCGAACTCGCGCGAGTCCGACGAGCGGGCGCGATGATCGCCCATGACCAGCAGCTCGCCGGCGCCGACCGTCCAGGTGACCTCGCCGTTCTCGGGCCCCGTGGCCTGGGCGGTGCCGTTGACGGCATACAGATATGGCTCGACGAGGGCGACACCGTTGACGAGGACCTTGCCGTCGCGGAGCTCGATCGTGTCGCCGGCAACGCCGATCACCCGCTTGATGAAGGGCTTCCGATCGGGCGATTCGTCGACCGCCTGCGGCGGCGTGAACACGATGATGTCGCCGCGGTGATACGGGTCGAAATGGGGGGTCAGCCGGTCGACGAGGACGTACTGGCCGTCCTGGATCGTGTTCTGCATCGAGAACTGCTGGACCTGGAAGGGCTGGGCCACGAACGACTGGATCACCCAGAACAGGATCAGCGTCAGGACGACCGTCTCGATGATCTCGAAGAGGCAGCCGAGGGCACGTCGGTTGGTCGGAGTCGGAGCCGGCTCCGGAGGAGGGATGGTCACAGCGGTGAAGCATAGGGTGCCGACGCCGTTTCGACGTCGGGACCATGGAGGCCGGCCGCCAGGGACCTTCGGCGCCCTCCATCACCCGACCCCGTGGTGATCCACACGGCCGGCCGGGCGTGGCGCGGTGTGGCGGCTGTGCGGTGTGGCGGCTGTGCTCCCGGCTTTGCTACACTCCCACGCGGCCCGTCCGCCGACATCGCACGCGGGCTGCCCCGATCCCCGGACCGACGCGCTGGTTCCGCTGCGCGATCCGCGACCGGTGCCCCAGAGAGAGTGGAGGACCCCGAACCCCGATGAGCGCAGACACGCTCCAGTTGATCATCCTGCCCGCGGGCATCATCGCCATCCTGTTCGCCCTCTACCTGGCTCGTGACGTCCTGTCGCGTGACACCGGGACGAAGGAGATGGAAGACGTCGCCGGGACGATCTTCGAGGGCGCGGTCGCCTTCATCCGGCGCCAGTACACGACGATCGGCATCCTCGCTCTCGTCGGGTCGGTCGTCATCGGCGGGGTCATCACGATCTTCGAGACGAAGCAGGTCGCCGACACGAAGACCTTCGGCCTCGACCTCGGCTGGCGGACCGCCCTCGCCTTCCTCGTGGGCGCGGCGTGCTCGATGGCGTCGGGGATCATCGGCATGTTCATCAGCGTGAAGGCGAACGTCCGCACGGCGGCGGCGGCCCGGCGCAGCCTCGTCGAGGCGGTCCAGGTCGCGATGCGCGGCGGCGCGGTGTCGGGCTTCCTCGTCGTCGCCCTCTCCCTCCTCGGCGTGTACGGCATCTTCAGCCTGTTCGGCGGGCTGGGCGGCGGCCAGGCGACGCAGGACGCGCCGTTCCTGATCGTCGGCTTCGGCTTCGGCGCCTCCTTCGTCGCCCTGTTCGCCCAACTCGGCGGCGGGATCTACACGAAGGCCGCCGACGTCGGCTCCGACCTCGTCGGCAAGGTCGAGAAGGGGATCCCGGAGGACGACCCGCGGAACGCCGGTGTCATCGCCGACCTCGTCGGCGACAACGTCGGCGATTGCGCCGGTCGTGGCGCCGACCTCTTCGAATCCACGGCGGCCGAGAACATCGGGGCGATGATCCTCGGCGTCGGGGTCTATCTGATCGCCCTCAAGTCGGGCTGGCCGCATCCGGAGGCCTGGATCTTCTTCCCGCTCGTCGTCCGGGCATTCGGTCTCCTGTCGACGATCGTGGCGATCTTCTTCGTCCGCGGTCGCGAGGACGAGAACCCGATGAACATGCTGAACCGCGGCTACTGGGTCACGACGATCCTGTCCGCCGCTGCCCTCTTTCTGGTCACGAACGTGATGATGCAGACGAACGGCAATGCGCCGTCCGGATTGCCGGTCTGGCTGTACTACTTCGCGGCCGGCGTCGTCGGGCTTGCGACGAGCGTCGCGTTCGTCTACATCACCCAGTACTACACGGCCGGCACGTTTCGCCCGGTCCGCGAGATCGCGGAGGCGTCCCGAACGGGCCCCGCGACGAACATCATCTCCGGGATGGCCGTCGGCTTCGAGACGACCTTCGTCACCGCGATCACCATCGGCATCGCCCTCTTCGCCAGCCACTGGCTCGGCTCCGAGGCCGGCATCAGGAACGCCGACGGCAAGGACGTCGGCGGGATCTTCGGGACGGCGGTCGCGACGATGGGGATGCTCATGACCACCGCCTACATCCTCGCGATGGACACGTTCGGCCCGATCACCGACAACGCCGGCGGCATCGCCGAGTTCAGCCGGGCCGAGGCCGGCGCCCGCGAGATCACCGACCGGCTCGACGCGGTCGGCAACACGACCAAGGCCCTGACGAAGGGCTACGCGATCGCGTCGGCGTCGCTCGCCGCGTTCCTGCTGTTCAGCGCCTACATCGACAAGGTCAACCTGATCCACACGAACCGCGGTGAGGCCCTTCTGACCTCGGTCAACCTCGCCAACGTCAATGTCTTCATCGCCGGCCTGATGGGCGCGATGCTGGTGTACTTCTTCTCGTCGCTCGCCATCCGGGCCGTCGGCACGACGGCTCAGGCGATCATCGTCGAGGTCCGCCGCCAGTTCCGCGAAATGCCCGGGATCATGGATTACACCCAGCGCCCGGACTACGCCCGGGTGGTGGACATCACGACCCGCGCCGCGCTCCGCGAGATGATCCTGCCGGGCGCGGTGGCCGTCGCGACCCCGATCATCGTGGGGCTTCTTCTCGGAGCCGAAGCGGTGGCCGGCATGCTGATGGTCGGCACGATCGCCGGCGTCCTGCTCGCGACCGTCCTCAACAACGGCGGCGGGGCATGGGACAACGCGAAGAAGTACATCGAGTCGGGCAACCTCAAGGACGATGCCGGCAATGTCCTCGGCAAGAAGACCGACGCCCACGCGGCGGCCGTTGTCGGCGACACGGTCGGCGACCCGTTCAAGGACACCGCCGGTCCGTCGCTCCACGTCCTCGTCAAGCTCCTGGCCACGATCACCCTCGTCCTGGCACCGCTCTTCATTCGCTAGTCTCGCCGGCGGGCGGCGTCACGCGGGTCCTCGACCCGCACCGGCGTCGCCTGTCGCGATCCAACTCCCCGGTCAGCCCAGTCCGGCCCAGTCCGAACGGACATCGATGGACACTCTTCTCGCGGCCTTGATCATGGGCATCGTCCAGGGGCTGACCGAGTTCCTGCCCGTGTCCTCCAGCGGGCACCTGATCGTGGTTCCGTACCTCCTCGGCATCAAGGATCCGTTCATCACATCGCTCGAGTTCAGCGTCATGCTCCACATCGGAACGCTGCTCGCGCTGCTGCTCTACTTCCGGACCGATTGGCTCCGGCTCGTCCCGGCGTTCTTCGCCATCCTCCGCGACCGCTCGCTCGACGGCGATCCGGACCGGCGCCTGGCCGCGCTTCTCGCCGTCGCCACGCTGCCGGCGCTGGTGCTCGGCTTCCTCCTCCACGATCTCGAGGACGTGATCCGCGAGGTCGGCCCGGTTGCGGTGACCCTCGTCATCGGTGCGGCGATCCTGTGGCTGGCCGAGCGGACCGGCCGGCGCCGGCTCGTGGCTCTCGACCTGTCGTTCGCCCAGGCGCTCGCGATTGGCGGCGCCCAGGCCATCGCCCTGATCCCCGGCATCAGCCGATCGGGAATCTCGATCTCGGCCGGGCTGTTCGCCGGGCTCCGGCGCGAGGAGGCGGCCCGCTTCAGCTTCCTGATGGCGACTCTGATCACGGCCGCCGCCGCCGCGTACGAGCTGTTGACCGTGATCCGCGGCGGTGGGGTGCCGGTCCAGGTCGCGCCGCTCGCGGTCGGCCTCGTCGCCTCGTTCGTGTTCGGCGTGCTCGCGATCGCGGTCCTGCTCCGGTTCCTGCGGACCCAGTCGACCGACATCTTCGTGGCCTACCGGGTGGTCCTCGCCGCGATCGTCCTGATCCTCTGGCTCGGCTGAGCCGGGTCCGAACCCGCGACGGTCAAACCGACTGTCGAGGCAGTACCCTCCAGTCCGATGGAAGTGATGAAGCAGCTCCGCCATCGGGCGATCCGCGACCTGGTCTCGACGCGACCGATCCGTACCCAGCAGGAGCTCGCCGCCGTCCTCCGCGAGCGCGGCTTCAGGACGACCCAGGCGACGATGTCGCGCGACGTCGCCGAGCTCGGCCTCATCAAGGCGGCCCGCGACGGAACGCAGGCCTACTCCCTGCCGAAGCGGCTCATCGATGCGGAGACCTCCGGCGAGGACCGCCTCCGTGCCCTGCTTCACGACCTGCCGATCGAGATCCGCGAGGCGGGCCTGCTGCTCGTGATCCGGACGCTGCCGGGCTCGGCCCATGCCATCGCCGCCGCGCTGGACCGGGCGCGCTGGCCGGAGGTCGTCGGATCGATTGCGGGCGACGACACGGTGTTCGTGGCCTGCCCGGATCGGACGGCCCTGCGCCGGGCAACGGCCCGCGTCCGCGAGTACGCGGGCTGACGGAATGCCCGCACAAGTCGATCGCCTCGAGATCCGGCTGGCGGCGCTCGGCGATCTACCTCGCGTCGTTTCCATCGGTACCCGGGCGACTGACCCGGATCGCCGACAACGCGTCGCGGATGCCCTGGTCCTTGGCGAGTGCTGGGTGGCGGAATCGGAAGGTGAAGTTCTCGGGTACGCGGTCGTCAATACCGGCTTCTTCGAGCAACCGTTCGTCTGGCTCGTCGTTGTGGCGGAGCGCTTCCGCCGACGGGGCGTCGGATCCGCGCTCATGCGGCACACGCTGGATCGATTCCCGGATCGCAAGGTGTTCACGTCGACCAACCAGTCGAACCGGGCTGCCCGCGCGATGATGGAGAGCCTGGGTTTCGAACGGGCTGGCCAGATCGAGCACCTGGACGAAGGAGACCCCGAGCTCGTTTACGTGAGGCGACCCGGCCCAACCTGAGACACCACGGAGCGACCAGTTCCTTTGACACCGATGACCCCCCGCGCTACCCTTTCGGCCGGTCGAACTTCAGGCGCGACGAGTGGCGCGCAGCCTGGAGTTCTTTCCTTTGTCTGAACCCCGTGGACGCGGCCGTCCGGCCCGTCGAGCCAGCATCTGGGGGCGCCCGACCCGATGAACATGAAGCCGACCTACCTCTCGAAGGAGGGCCTCGACAAGCTCCGCGCGGAGCTCGACGAGATGACGTCCGTCAAGCGGCCGGAGGTCGCCCAGCGGATCCACGATGCCAAGGAGCACGGCGACCTCAGCGAGAACGCCGAGTACGAGGACGCCAAGAACGAGCAGGCCTTCGTCGAGGGCCGGATCCAGACGCTCCAGGCGCTGATCAAGAACGCGACGATCATCGACGAGCACCACTCGACCGACCATGTCCAGATCGGCTCGACCGTCAAGGTCGCCAGCGACGACGGCGAGGAGTCGTTCACGATCGTCGGCTCGACCGAGGCCCGACCGACGGAGGGCCGGATCAGCAACGAGAGCCCCGTCGGGCGCGCCCTTCTCGGCAAGAAGAAGGGCGAGAAGGTCGTCGTGAAGGTTCCCGCCGGCGACTTCACCTACAAGGTCGTCAACATCACGTAAGCGGGAGGTGGCAACCTCCACCATGACTGGGCAATCGCGCTCCGAGGCCGGAGGCCGAGCTCCGCGAGGCCATCCGCCCGAGGATTGGGCCGACGAACTGGCCGCCAGCGTCAGCGGACCGCAGGTCGTCAACGACAGCAAGACGCCGTCGGGGACGGTCCACGTCGGCTCGCTCCGCGGCCCGGTCATCCTCGACACGATCTGGCGGGCGCTGCGTGCCCGCGGCGTCGAGGCCCACCTCCTGTACGGCGTCGACGACCTCGACCCGATGGACGCCCAGGCGCTCCTGACGCCCGACGCGATCGACCGCGAGATGGGTCGGCCCCTGGCCCACGTCCCGGATCCGGCCGGCGATTGCCACGCGAGCTACGCCCGCCATTTCGCCGGGATCTTCATCGAGACGTTCCGCCGCCTCGGGATCGTCCCGGAGCGGTACTACTGGATGAGCGACATCTACCCTACCGGGCAGATGGACGGTTTCATCCGGACCGCGCTCGACCGGGCGTCGGTCGTCCGCGACATCTACCGACGGGTCGCCAACGTCCAGCACCCCGATGCCTGGCACCCGATCAACGTCATCTGCGAGAACTGCGGCAAGATCGGGACGACAATCGTCACCAAGTGGGACGGCGAGCGGGTCTTCTACGATTGCCGCGAGACGCTCGTGACGTGGGCGCGCGGTTGCGGCAATTCCGGTTGGGTCGCGCCGTTCGGCGGGCGGGCCAAGCTTCCCTGGAACCTCGAATGGGCGGCCCAATGGTCGCTCCTCGGGGTGACGATCGAGCCGTGCGGCAAGGACCTCTCGACCGCGGGCGGATCCCGCGACCGGAGCGACGCGATCGCCCGCGAAGTCTTCGAGCGCGAGCCGCCGCTCAACGTCCCGTACGAGTTCATCAACATCGGCGGCAAGAAGATGTCGACCTCGAAGGGCCGCGGCGCGGCGGCCCACGAGATCGTCGAGGTCATCCCGCCCGAACAGCTCCGCTTCTTCTTCCTCCGTCCGAAGCCCAACAGCGCGGTCGACTTCGAGCCGAACCAGACCGACGCGGTGCCGCGCCTGTTCGACGAGTTCGACCGGTTCGCCGCCGCCACCGCCGGCAAGGAGGTCCGTGGCGAGATCGCTCCCGGGTTCGAAGGCACGTTCGCCTATTCGCTGCTCGACCCGGACGCGGACGTCGCCCTCGAGGCGGCGGCCTTCCGGCCGGCCTTCTCGCACCTCGCGCTCCTGCTCCAGGTCCCGAACGTGGACGTCGCCGCCCGGGTCGCGGCAGAGAAGGGGAGCGCGCTGACCGATCGTGAGGCCGCGACGTTCGACGAGCGCGTCCGCGCGGCCCGGGCCTGGCTGGATGCCTACGCCCCCGAGCGGGCGATCGTCGCGATCCGCGAGGAGCTCCCGAGGGACGCGGTCGCGGCCCTCGACGGCGACCAGCGGCGCTACCTCGGCGCGCTCTCCGACGCCGCTCTATCGAACGACACGCTGCCCGCGAGCGGAGAGGCCTGGCAGGACCTGATCTTCACCGTCGCCGGTGAGGCCGGCCTGCCGAACGGCCGCGCCTTCGCGGCGCTCTACGCCGCGTTCCTCGGCCGATCCAACGGGCCTCGAGCCGGCTGGCTCCTGGCGTCGCTGGACGGCGGGTTCGTGACCGCCCGATTGCGGGCATCGGCATCCCCGGATGGCGCCCCGGCGGGCGTCGGAGGTGCGGCATGAGCGTCGGGCTGCAACGGCTGCGTGAGGACGCGGAGACCGTTCGCCGCGGGGCGATCGACAAGGGCGAGGATCCGGCGACCGTCGACAGGGCGCTCGAGCTGGATGCCCGGCGGCGGACCCTCCTCGGCGAGGGCGACGCGCTCAAGGCTGAGCGCAACGCGACAAGCAAGGAGGTCGGCGAGGCCATCAAGGGGGGAGCCAGGCCGGACGGCCCCGGGGTCGTGGCGCTCAAGGCCGCGTCGGTCGAGGCCAGCCGGAAGATCGAGGCGATCGACGCGGAGCTCGCGTCGGTCGAGGCCGAGGTCGAGCAGCTCCTCCTCCGGATCCCGAACCCCGCCGATCCCGACGTGCCTGTCGGCGGCGAGGAGGCGAACGTCACGGTCCGCACCTGGGGCGACCTGCTGCCGGTCGACCAGCCGGTCGTCGGCGAGGTCGGCGCGGACACGCCCGTCGGCGGCGCGACGTGGCGGCGGCGACCGCACTGGGAGATCGCGACCGAGCTCGACATCATCGACAACCCCCGTGGTGCGAAGATCGCCGGCTCCGGGTTCCCGGTCTACAAGGGCGCGGGCTCCGCGCTCCAGCGCGCCCTGATCAACTTCTTCCTCGATGTCCATACCCGCGAGAACGGGATGACCGAGATCTGGCCGCCGGCCGTCGTCAACGCCGCGTCGGCGATCGGCACCGGGCAGATCCCGGACAAGGAAGACCAGATGTACGTCGTCACCCGCGACGAGCTGTACCTGGTCCCGACGGCCGAGGTCCCGGTCACGAACCTCCACCGTGACGAGATCCTCGAGGCCGATCAGCTCCCGATCCGCTATGCGGCCTACTCGCCCTGCTTCCGGCGCGAGGCCGGCGCCGCCGGCAAGGACACCCGTGGGATCCTCCGGGTCCACCAGTTCGACAAGGTCGAGATGGTCTTCTTCGAGAAGCCGGCCGACTCGGCAGCCGCGCTCGAATGGCTGACCGAGCGGGCCGAGATCCTCCTCCAGCGGCTCGGCCTGGCCTACCGCGTGCTCCTCATGGCGACCCGCGACATGGGCTTCGTCCAGGCGAAGAAGTACGACCTCGAGGTCTGGTCGCCCGGCGTCGAGAAGTGGCTCGAGGTCAGCTCCTGCTCGAACTTCCGCGACTACCAGGCACGGCGGATGGCAATCCGCTGGCGGCCGGAGCCCGGCGCGAAGCCGGAGCTCGTCCACACCCTCAACGGCTCGGGCCTGGCCCTGGCCCGGGTGGTCGCGGCGATCCTCGAGACCTACCAGCGCCCCGACGGGACCGTCGAGGTGCCCGAGGTCCTTCGGTCCTACCTCGGGCGCGACGCGATCGCCGCCCGGGATTGACGCCGTGACCGGGCCGACCGGCGGGCCCGGGACCGTCGAGGCGCGCCTCCGGGCCCACGGTCTGGCGCTGCCGCCCGGCCACACGCTGACGACCCTCACGGAGCGTCCGGACCTCGACCGGGCGGTCGATGCCCACCACGCCGGCCTGTGGGAGCCGTTCATGCTCGAGAGCGAGGTGGCGAACCGGATGTTCCCCCGCGCCCACGCCGACTGGCCCGACCACCAGCTGGTCCTGCTCGACGCCGCCGGCGCGGTCGTGGCGACCTCGAACGCGATGCCCCTCGCCTGGGATGGCACGGACGCCGACCTCCCCGACAGCTGGGACGAGCAGGTCCTCCGGAGCGCAGCCGACGTCGACGCCGGCCGGGCGCCGACCGCCCTCGGCGCGATGCTGATCGTCGTCGGGCGCACCCTTCGCGGGGGCGGGCTGTCGGGGGTCGTGCTCGGCGCGATGCGGGCCGCCGGCCGGGCAGCGGGCTACCGGGCGGTCATCGCCTGCGTCCGGCCGACCGAGAAGCATCGCTACCCGCTCACCCCGATCGAGCGCTATGCGGCGTGGACCCGTCCCGACGGCCTGCCGTTCGACCCGTGGATCCGACTCCACGTGCGGCTCGGTGGCCGGATCGTCCGCCCCGCCCCGCGCTCGATGACGATCCGCGGCTCGGTGGCAGACTGGGAAGGCTGGACCGGGCTCGCCTTTCCGGACAGTGGCGACTACGTGATCAAGCAGGCGACGTCGCCGGTCGCGATCGACCGGGAGCGCGACGAGGGCGTCTACTTCGACCAGAACGTCTGGATCGTCCACGACCTCGCCTGATCCTTCGCCGGGACCTGACCTCGATCGTGGCAGCCCTGCCGTTTGACCCGCCGTTCGGCTCTGGTGGCCTCGACGAGATCGGGCCATCGTTGGGGTGAAAGAGAGGTCGCCATGACCATGACCCAGAAGGTCTTCGAGCCGTTCAGCGCGGACATCGCCGCGCGGGCGAAGGCCAACCCCTACTTCCGCGAGGTCGTCTCGACCGGGCCGCACGCCCAGGTCGTCCTGATGAGCATCCCGGCGGGCGGCGACATCGGCGAGGAGGTCCACCCGGACGTCGACCAGGTCCTCGTGTTCGTCGATGGCGAGGGCGTGGCCGTCCTCGAAGGCCAGCGGAGCCCGGTGCGGGCCGGCCGCCTCGTCCACGTCCCCGCGGGCACGCGCCACAACTTCGTCAACGAAGGCTCGGTCGACCTGAAGCTCTACACGGTCTATGCGCCGCCCCAGCACGCGCCCGGAACGGTCCATCGGACCAAGGCCGAGGCCGATGCCGACGATGAGCACGCCTGATCGACCGCTACTCTCGACGTCCCCACGCTGCGACGCCCGCCCTCGGCGGGCGTCGCTTGCGTCATCCAGCTGCGGGATCCGGCATCCAATCGTCCGTGGGAGACGGTCAACCTGAGGCCGATCGACCTGCGGCCTGACGGCTATCCTCGGATGTGAGCCCGATCCCGGCCGTCCCAGCCGTCCTTGTTGAGAGGTCCCCGTCACGATGATCAATGTCCTGATCCTGCTCGCCGGTGCCGTCATCCTCGGGCTGAGCCTGTTCATCGGGGTCGTCCTGCCGCTCGGCCGCCAGGTACCGGCCGGCCGGAACGCGCCGCCGCTCCCGCGAGCCCACATCGCGCGCGGCGTCCTCGGCGCGGCGATCGGCGCCCTGATCCTCGTCGCCGGGCTGTCGCAGCCATTCGTCGAGGTCCCGGCCGGCAACGTCGGGGTCGTCACCAACTTCGGATCCGTCCAGACGGGCACGCTGGAGCCCGGTCTGCACATCGTCATCCCGATCGTCCAGCACGTCGCGATCATCGACACGCGGGTCCAGCCGCATCAGTTCCAGGAGATCGACGCGGCCTCCGCCGAGTACCAGACGGTCAAGCTGACCGGCGTGATGAACTACCACGTCGACGGCCAGTTCGCCTCGGATCTCTACCAGCGGGTCGGGACCGACTTCGCCTCGAAGGTCATCGATCCCGCGTTCAACGACTTCATCAAGACCGTCGTTCCGGCGTACAAGGTCGACGCGATCCTCGGCGCCCGCGACGAGATCCGCTCGAAGGCCAAGGAGGCGCTCGCCGCGAACCTCGCCCAGTACCACATCGTCGTCGATGACATCTACATCGCCAACATCGCCTTCAGCGATGCGTTCCAGCAGGCGATCGAGGCCAAGCAGGTTGCCCAGCAGCAGGTCCAGACCGAGCAGCAGATCCTGGCCCAGAAGAAGATCCAGGCCGACCAGGCCGTCGCCCAGGCCCAGGGCCAGGCCGACTCGAACGTCAAGCTCGCCGAGGGTCAGGCCGCTGCGACGATCGCCCTGGCGAATGGCCAGGCGACCGCCAACAAGGCGCTCGCCGCATCGCTGTCCGACCAGATCCTCCAGTACCAGTACATCCAGAAGCTGGCCGACAAGATCACGGTGATGCTCGTCCCGTCGGGCAACGCCTCGATCTTCGACCTGAAGGGACTGCTCAACCCGCAGGCGTCGGCCGCTCCGTAGGGGCGACCCGGCCGGCGACGTCGCCGGGCGGCAACGCCCGGCCAATGATCGCTCGCCCCCGCTGGAACCCGCGGGATGGTTCGATCCTCGATTGGTCAGGTTGTCTGACAACCTGTTGACATGACGGGTTACGATGGCGGCAATCAGCTCACCTGAGGGCCGACCCGCCACCGTGCCACCGCTGCAGCACCCACCGAACTTGAGCGCTGTCGTCGCCGATGACCTTCGTCAGTCGATCGAGAAGCGCACGCTCGGGGCCAACGGCCGCCTCCCGTCCGAGCCGGAGCTGGCCCGCCGGATGGGCGTGAGCCGGGCTACGATCCGGCAGGCCGTGACCGAGCTCGAGGAAGCCGGATTCGTCCGGCGTCGACAGGGCCGCGGCACGTTCGTCACCGGCCAGGCCACCTCCCTGCGCAACAACCTCAATGTCAATTCGGGTGTCACGGACCTGATCGCCGCGGGCGGCTGGACGCCAGGAACGACCGACGTGACGCGGGAGATGCGAGGCGCGACCCGCGAGGAGGCGGAGGCCCTCGGACTCAGGCGCGGCGATGCCGTCGTCGTCGTCCGCCGAACGCGACTCGCCGACGGTCGTCCGGTCGTCGCCGTCGAGGACGTGTTGAGCGCGGATCGCCTGGCCTCGGCCAGCACCACGCCCGACGCCCTGGTCGCCGCCCTCGCGACGCAGTCGCTCTACGACGTGCTCGATGGCCTCGGCCTTGCCGTCCACCACGGGATCGCCGACATCCGACCGGCCCGCGCCGGCGGCGACGTCGCCCGCCGACTGGACGTGACGTCGGGGTCGCTCGTCGTGCTCATCGAACAGATCGACTTCACGGTCGATGACGAGCCGGTCCTGTTCTCGCGAGAGCGGCACCGGCCGGACGTGTTCCAGTTCCGCGTCTATCGGAGGGGCCCCGGAAGCCGGCGATGACCCCGGGGTTTGGCACCCCTTATGACCCGGCGGCTGCCGGCATCCGAGCGTTCCATTGGCGTCACGGGCCGGACCCGGCTTCGGACGCACGGTTGGGAGGAGGAGGATCACATGACTGGATTGACGGCACCGGCCGACGGCGCGGTTGCCACACCGGGTCTTCGCAGGAATGCTGTCGGGCTGCTGGCAGCGATCATGCTGTCGGCCACGATCATGGGCCCGGCGGTCTCGACGTACTTCAACACCCAGTTGACGGCCAAGTTCGCAGGCGCGGCGCTGCCGTTCGTCTACCTCGTCGCGCTGATCGCGGCCCTGATCGTCGCGAACGGCGTGGCCGAGATGGCCCGCAAGCTGCCTGCGGCCGGCGCGTTCTACACCTATGTGACCCGCGGCATCGGTCCGAAGGCCGGGTTCATCACCGGCACCCTGATGTTCCTCGGCTACTCGCTGCTCGAGCCGGCCGAGCTGGCGCTGATCGGCTACTGGATCAGCAACGTCCTGCTCCGCTTCGGCTACGACGTCAGCTGGATCCTGATCGCGGCGATCTTCTGGGTCACGACATTCGTCCTGTCGGTCCGCGGCATCCGGATCTCGATGGAGACCGCCCTGATCGCGTTCGCCATCGAGGTCGGCGTGATCATCGTGCTGTGCGTCCTGATCCTGGGCAAGGGCGGCGCCGAGGGAATTAACCTCACGCCGTTCGACCCGGGCCAGTCACCCACCGGGGTCAGCGGGATCGCCCTCGGTCTCGTGTTCGGCATCCTGTCCTTCGTCGGCTTCGAGGGTGCGGCCACGCTCGGCGAGGAGGTCGAGAACCCGCGGGTCAACGTGCCTCGGGCGATCTTCGGGGCGACGCTCCTGGTCGGCGTGATCTACCTGTTCGCCACCTGGGCCGAGACCCTCGGGTTCGGCGTCTCGACGATCAGCGTCCTGCAGAACGACGCCGCGCCGTTCGACACGCTGGCGAAGACCTACAGCCCGGACTGGTTCCGGGTCCTCGTCGACATCGCCGGAGCCTCGAGCATGTTCGGCGTGATGATCTCGTCCCACAACGGGATCACCCGGATCATCTACGCGATGGGCCGCGAGAAGCTCCTGCCGGCGTTTCTCGGCACGATCAACGGCAAGTACTCGACCCCACAGATGGCGATCATCGTCCAGTCCGTCGGGTCGGCGATCATTGCCATCATCCTCGGCCTGGTCGCCGGTCCGTTCAACACGTACGCCTATCTCGGGACGCTCCTGACGCTCGGGATCATCCCGGTGTACATCCTCGTGAACGTCGCGGTCATGCGCTACTTCCGGAGTCAGTACCCGACCGAATTCAACGTCATCAAGCACGCGATCCTGCCGGTCGCCGGCATCCTCCTGATGGCGATCCCGATCTACGGGCTGGTCTGGCCGATCCCGGACTATCCGTACAACCTCTTCCCGTACATCGTCGTCGCGTACATCGCGATCAGCTTCGCGATCGCTGTCTGGCTCGAGCGGAACCGTCCGACCGAGCTGCGCGAGGCCGGCAAGATCCTCGGCGCCGAGTACGACATCGCGTAGCCGGTCGTCGAGTCCTGGTCCGCGCCCGCCACGTCACCGACGCGGCGGGCGGACCGTCACGGGGACCGGCGCCCTCGCCGGTCCCACCATCGCATCCGGTCGGGCAGTTCCCGCCCGGTACCGGCGCGGCTCGCTCGGCGCGCCTCGCCCGAAGGAGACAGGGTACCGTGGGCCACGTCATCGGGATCGACCTGGGGTCGCAGAGCCTCAAGGGACTCCTGCTCGATCCCGCGGGGCGGCTGATCGGGGAGGCGTCCCGATCCTACGACCTCGCCTACCCGTTCCCGGCCTGGGCCCAGCAGGACCCGGCCGACTGGTGGACGGCGATCCGCGCCGTCGTCGGCGAGCTCGTGGCCGCGGCGGCCCTCGCCCCCGGCGATGTGTCGGCGCTGGCGTTCGCAAGCCAGGTCGACGGGGTCGTCGCCGTCGACGTCGAAGGCGAAGACCTCCACCCGGCGATCATCTGGCTGGACCGCCGGGCCGAGGCCGAGGCCGCCGCTCTCGGTCGGCGGATCTCGCCGGAAGCGCTCTTCGAGCGGTCAGGGCTGAATCTCGATTCGAGCCACGTCGCCCCCAAGATCCTCTGGCTTCGGGCCCACGTGCCCGATGCGTATGCCCGCGCCGCGACGCTCCACCTCCCGGGAAGCTGGGCGGTCGCCCGCCTCACCGGCGTATCCGTCGTCGATCATTCGAACGCCTCCTCGACGCTTCTCTACGACGTCCGGACCCGTGACTGGTCGGACGAGCTGCTTGCCGCCGCCGACGTCGAGCGGTCGCGTCTCCCCGTCGTGGCCGCATCGACGGCCGTGGCCGGGACCCTGACCGCGCACGCCGCCGCCGAGCTCGGGCTCACGACGGCCTGTCTCGTGGCCGTCGGGTCGGGCGACGAGCACGCCGCCTGCCTGGGGGCGGGCGTCCTGCGAGCCGGGCCGGTCTGCGACATCGCCGGCACGGCCGAGCCGGTTGCCGTCGCATCCGACCTCCCGGTGTTCGACCGAACGGGGCTCGTCGAGACCCACGCCCACGCCGATCCGCGGAGCTGGCTGATCGAGAACCCGGGGTTCGTCTCGGGCGGCAGCGTCCGCTGGTTCAACGACACGATCGGTCGCATCCTTCGCGATGTCGGTGATCGTGCCGGACCCGACGCTGACGACGCAGCCGGCGCCCTCGATCGCGGAATCGGCCTCGGCCAGGGC
>DATAIW010000449.1:0-4996 GCA_036262455.1 Candidatus Limnocylindrales bacterium
GCCATAGACCGTGCCGAAGAAGCGGACGTTCTCGGCGACCGTCAGCGCCGGGTAGACGCCGTCGCTCTGGGTCATGTAGCCGATCTGACCGAGCGTCACCCGTGACGGCATCCGCGCGCCGAGCACCTCGGCCGTGCCCGCGTCCGCCCTCCCGAGCCCCGTCAGGAGCCGGATCAGGGTCGTCTTGCCCGAGCCGTTCGGGCCGAGCAGGCCGTAGATCCGACCGGCCGCCAGCTCGAAGCTGACGTCGTCGACCGCGACGATCGGGCCGAACGCCTTGCACAGGCCGATCGCCCGGATCGTCGGCGTGGCGGTCGATGTCTGGTTCGGCGCGGTGATGGTGACGGCCATCTGGACCCTGCCCTCCGATGCGATCGTAACCCCGCCGTGAACCACCCGACCGGTCCGAACGGCCCGTGGCCGCTATGCTCGACGTCGTGACCACCAACCCGCCCGGTCTCGTCGTCGCGCTCGACGGTCCCGGCTCGTCCGGCAAGTCGAGCGTCGGTGCCGCGGCGGCCCTCGCGCTCGGCTATCGCTTCTGCGACACGGGCCTGCTGTACCGCGCGGCGACCTGGCTCGCCCTCTCCCGCCGTGTCCGGGCGGAGGGCGCCGGCGCGGACCCGGCGGCGCTCGTGGCGCTCGTTCCGGAGATCGCCCTCATCGCCGACGCCAACGGGCGTCTTGCCCACGTCAGCGTCAACGGCGTCGACGTGACCGCGGACGTCCACACGCCGCGGGTCGATGACGCCGTCTCGGCCGTCAGCCGCGTGCCGGAGCTGCGGGCGGCCCTCCTGGAGCGGCAGCGCGCCCTCGCCGCGGAGCCCGGCGGGATCATCATGGCCGGGCGCGATATCGGGACTGTCGTCCTGCCCCACGCCGACCTGAAGATCTTCCTCGACGCCTCGGTCGAGGAGCGCGCCCGGCGACGGACGGAATCCCGCGAGATCGCCACCGACAGCCCCGAGGCCCGCTGGATCCTGGCCCAGCTCCGTCGCCGCGACAACCTCGACAGCACCCGCGCCGTCGCGCCGCTCCGACCCGCGGACGACGCGGTTCATATCGTGACCGACGGGAATCGCCTCGAGGACACGGTCCGGGCGGTCGTCGGCGAGATCCGGCGCGCCGAGGCTACGCGATCGGTCGGGGCAGGGGAGCCCGCCCGATGAGCGCTCGATCGACCGAGCCCGCCAGCCATCGCCCGTCCGCGAAACCCGTCCTGACCGAGGATGAGCTCCTCCGCAGCGACATCACGGCGTTGATCCGGTCGATCGCGTTCGGCACGCGCGTCATCTGCCGCTGCTACACGCGGGTCCGGATCGAGGGCGATTCCGACGCGATCCCGCGCGACGGCCCGGTCATCCTCGCCGCCAACCACATCTCCAACGCCGACGCAGTGCTGATCGGGGCATTCCTCACGCCGCGTCTCGGCCGGCGGATCCACTGGCTCGGCAAGAAGGAGATGTTCGACTGGCCGCTCGTCGGCTTCATCGCCCGCAACGGCGGCGTCGTGCCGGTCGACCGCGGGGCAGCCGATGTCGAGGCGTTCCGGGTCGCCCGCCGGATCCTCGACGCGGGCAACGTCCTGATGGTCTTCCCCGAGGGCACCCGCAGCCCGACCGGCGAGCTCCAGCCGCCCAAGGACGGCCTCGCGATGCTGGCGCTCCGGACCGACGCGACGATCGTCCCGATCGGCATCTCGAACACCGACCGGATCTGGCCCAGGGGCCGCCCGATCCCATTCCCGGGCAAGCACGCCACGATGCGGATCGGCGCGCCATTCAAGGTCGGCAAGCTGCTCCCGCCGGAGCTCGACCGGAAGGCCGCCAAGGGCCTCGCCACGACCCTGATCATGCGCCGGATCGCCGCCCTCCTCGACCTGCGCCACCGCGGCACCTACGGCGAGGACGGGTAAGACATTGATCCGGCCCGACATGCGCAAGGACCCCTACGAACTCCCACTCGCAGGACGGATCGTCAGCGCAATGGCTTTCTCCAGGGCCGGCTATCCGCAGCGATTGGAATTCTGGGCCGACGGGAATGATCGACCCCAGCATCTGCTCGTGATCGAAGGAGACGTCCAGCTTCGCGCGGGAACGACCTCCTGGAAGGGTCACCCGAACGAGCCTGAAATGCTTGCGCTGCTGAGCCAGCGGGTTCAGTCGGCGTCGGCCAACGCTACGGGTGATCTGATCATCAGCTTCGAAAGCGGCGATGTCCTCGAAGTTGATGCCGGCGCATATGAGAGCTGGCAATTCGAGGACGGAGCCGGGGGCTCGGCAGTGAGCGTTGCGGGCGGAGGCCTGGCTGTTTGGGACTGACGCCCGTGTCCTCGGCCCAATTGTTGGCCAGATATGCGCCCGGGGACTCTTGGGCCAGATTCATCGGCCGATTTGGCGCTGACGGGGCCCCGCGTTAGCCCTCGAAAGCTAACTGCGCCGCATTCGCGCCACAGGTCCCGGCCGAACAGTCTCCCGATGACCATCTGGCCAAGTTTCGCCAGGAAGAGCCGTCCGCCGCGCGGCCCGGACCCCTGACCGGGTTTCGGCACCTCGCATGCGATAATCGGCACGTATGGGAAGCGTCCGGGAGATCCGGATCGCCCGACGCACCGGCTTCTGCTACGGCGTGCGCGAGGCGATCGACAAGGCCAAGGAAGCCAGCGCCGCTGGCAAGTCGACCCATACCCTCGGCCAGGTCGTTCACAACGAGGGCGTCATCGCCGACCTGGAGCGGCTCGGAATCGAGACCGTCGAGACCCTCGACGACGTCGACCACGGTGCCGCGGTCGTGATCCGTGCCCACGGTGTCCGGCCGGACGTCATGGAGCGCGCCAACGAGCGCGGTCTCGAGGTCATCGACGGCACCTGCACCTGGGTGATCCAGGAGCACCGCGAGCTGGTCAAGCTCGTCGACGAGGGCTACACGATCGTCCTCCTCGGCACGCCGAACCACGCCGAGGTCGTCGGGATGCTCGGCTTCGCGCCCGACGCGATCGTCGTTGACGAAGAGGACGAGTGGGAGCAGAAGGTGCCCCGCAAGAAGCGCCTCGCCCTCATCTCCCAGTCGACCCAGCCGCCGTGGAAGTTCGAGAAGCTCGCCGCGTTCATGGTCGGCCGGAGCCACGAGCTGAAGATCGTCAACACCGTCTGCCCGGTCACGATCCGCCGCCAGGAGGACACGGTCGAGGCGGCCCAGGCCGTCGACCTGATGGTCGTCGTCGGTGGCCGCTCGAGCGCGAACACGAAGGAGCTGACCCGCCTGGTCGGCATCGCCGGCAAGCCTGCGATCCAGATCGAGGGCGCGTCGGACCTGACCGACCCGAGCGTCTTCGACGGCCGCCAGGTCATCGGCATCACCGGCGGCACCTCGACCCCGATCGAGGACCTCCGCGACGTCGCCCAGCGCGTGTTCGAGATCGCCGGCACACCCGACACCGCCGCCCACGCGCCGGAGCTGGCCGAGGAGGCGCTGGCCGACGCCGCGACCCCGGCCGGTCGGACGACCTCGCTGCCGACCTTCGTCCACAACGAAGACGCGGCCGCGTCCGGCGCGGCCTGACCGCCATGCCTTCTCGCCGGCTCGCGGCCCTGCCGGTCCTTGCCGTGGTCGGCCGTCCCAATGTGGGCAAGAGCACGATCTTCAACCGCTTCGTCGGCAAGCGCCAGGCGATCGTCGAGGATCGCGCCCGGACGACCCGCGACCGGATGTACGGCGACATGGAGTGGAACGGCCGGCGGTTCGTCATCATCGATACCGGCGGGCTCGAGGTCGACACGGACGATCCGATCGAGATCCGGGTCCAGGAGCAGGCCCGTCTCGCGATCCGCGAGGCTGATGTCATCCTCTTCGTCGTCGACGCGATCAGCGGCCTGACCCCGGCCGACCTCGAAGCCGCCGAGCTCCTTCGGACCGCCAGGGCGCCGATCATCGTCGCGGTCAACAAGGTCGACAACACCCAACGCGAGGCCGACGCGGCCGAGTTCTGGTCGATGGGCTGGGAGGAGACGTACTCGATCTCCGCTTCCCATGGGCGCGGCACCGGTGACCTCCTCGACGCGATCGTCTGGGCCCTTCCGCCCGAGACCGAGGCCGAGCTCGCCCGCAAGAAGCGCGAGGACGAGGCCGACGAGTGGGCCCGCGAGGTCGACGCCGGCCGGCTCGAGCCGTACGTCGTCGGCGATGCCGGGAATGCGGCCGATCCCGACGAAGACGAGGAAGCCGAGCAGGCCGAGCTCGACCGGTTCGAGGGTGGCCAGGCCGCCGGCGGCGAGATCGAGGCCCGCTGGGACGCCGCCATCGAGGCCGAGTCCGACGACGTCCAGGCGGCGATCGCGTTCGTCGGCCGGCCGAACGTCGGCAAGTCGTCGCTCCTCAACAGCCTCCTAGGCGAGGACCGGGCGATCGTGTCGGAGGTCCCGGGGACAACCCGCGACGCGGTGGACACGACCCTCGAATGGGGCCGCAGCGAGATCGTCCTCATCGACACCGCCGGGATCCGGCGCCGCGGCAAGGTCGCCAACGGCCCGGCCGCCGAGAAGTACTCGACCCTCCGCGCGCTCAAGGCGATCGCCCGTTCCGACGTCGCGGTCCTCGTCATCGATGCGGTCGAGGGGCTGACGTCGCAGGACGCCCACGTTGCGGGCTATGTCGTCGACGAGGGCAAGGGCCTCGTCATCGCGGTCAACAAGTGGGACCTCGTCGAGGACAAGACCGACAAGACGTTCACCCAGTACACCGAGTGGATTCGGAGCGAGGTGCCGTTCCTCGAGTTCGCCCCGATCGTGTCGATCAGCGCCAAGACCGGCCAGCGGGTCGGCAAGGTGCTCGAACTCGCGATCGACATCTGGGGCGAACGTCGCAAGCGGATCTCGACCGGCGAGCTGAACCGAATCATCCGGGCCGCGGTCGAGCGCCAGTCGCCGCCGGTCGTCAAGGGCCGCCGCCCGAAGGTCTTCTACGGGACGCAGGCCGCGGTCGCCCCGCCGACGTTCGT
>DATAIW010000450.1:0-5120 GCA_036262455.1 Candidatus Limnocylindrales bacterium
GGTGCGTGCCGGCGATTCGGGCCTTCGACCGCCGACGACGGGCCACGTCCGGCCGCGCACGTGACGTCGACCACGGGCGATGGTGCATGACGAGAAACCGGGGCCGAACCGGCGCGATCCGGCGCGATCCGGCGCGCACCCCGCGGCCCAGCCTCAGCCGCGGACCGTCGCCAGGAACCGCTTCGCGGTGTCGGCGACGAACGCGCCGTCCGCGCCGATCCCGACGAACGTGAACCCGAGCTCGAGGTGGCGAGGGACGACGGCGGTGTCGTAGACGAGGATGCCGGCCGCCTTGCCGTGAGCCCGGCACGCGGCAACCACCCGCTCGAGGGCGCCGCTGTAGTCGGCATGCTGGAACTGGCCCGGAATCCCGAGCGAGTGCGACAGGTCGGCCGGGCCGACGAAGAGCACGTCAACCCCGTCGATCGCGGCGATCGCGTCGGCGTCGTGCAGGCCGCCGACGGATTCGATCTGGATGATCCCGACGACCCGCTCGTTCAGGCGCTTGACGTCGGCGTGCGGGACCACGCCGAGACCGGCGCCGCGGACCCGGGTCGCGACGCCGCGGATGCCGTCCGGCGGGTAGCGCAGGAACGTGACGGCCTCGTCGGCCTGTGCGGCGGACTCGAGGCGCGGAACCATGATCCCGCGGGCGCCCATGTCGAGGGCCCGCCCGATCCGGATTCGCTCGCCGGACTGGGGCCGGACGAGCGGCGTCGAACCGCCGACCTCCACCGCGTGGAGCAGGCCGAGCAGGTCGGCCTCGGTCGACGCACCGTGCTCGAGGTCGACGAGCAGCCAGTCGTAGCCGGCCGCGGCGCACAGCTCGGCCGAGGCCGGCGAGGCGAGGTCGAGGAACAGGCCGAACAGCGTCTCGCCGGCAAGCGTGCGGTCGCGGAAGGACCGATCGAAGGGGTCGTGCATCCTCGTATCATGCCCCGCCGCCGCCCCGGTCGATCGATCGGGCCGCAACTGGGGAACGAAGGTTGAACCGCGCGCCCGACGGGACCGCCCGGCGAACCCTCAGTCGGCCCCAGTGGAGACCCGAGCGGAGAGTGCACGCTCACGATCCCGACCGTTCGGCTGATTACCGTCGATGGTCGTCAGGGACGGATGGTGAGCAACGACTGCCCCCCCCGAATCACAGGCGTTCGTCTTCATCGGACAGCGCGTGTACGTCTTCGCGATCCTCGATGTCAACCTGCGCGGACTCCTCCCCGACATTCCTGTCGACTGTGAAGCTCCAGCCGTAAGCCGACCTTAGTCGGGGAAGGCCTCGGGCCCGCGCTCGAGCAGGTGGGCGGCCTCGTCTGAGCCCTCCTCGGGCGGCAGCCAGCTGTACGGGTAGCGATCGTCGTCGAGGTCCATCGCCGCCTTCGTGACGTGGAGCGGGTGGAAGGTGTCGACCATGACCGCCAGCTCCTCCGTCGCATCCTTGCCGATCGATGCCTCGACCGTGCCCGGGTGGGGACCGTGCGGGATCCCCGCCGGATGGAGGGTGAACGAGGCGATGTCCACGCCGCGCCGGCTCATGAAGTTGCCCGCGACGTAGTAGATGACCTCGTCGCTGTTGATGTTCGAGTGGTTGTATGGCGCCGGGATCGCGAGCGGGTGGTAGTCGAACTTGCGCGGCACGAACGAGCACACGACGAAGTTCCTCGCCTGGAATGTCTGGTGGACCGGCGGAGGCTGGTGAACGCGCCCCGTGATCGGCTGGAAGTCGGCGATGTTGAAGCGGAAGGGCCAGAGATAGCCGTCCCAGCCGACCACGTCGAACGGGTGATGGCGGTAGTGGTAGGCAGTGATCCGATCGGTCGAGCGGACGTCGATGACGAACTCGCCCTCCTCGTGGCTGGCCGGCCTGAGCGCCGGGGCGTGGATGTCGCGCTGGTTGTACGGGCTGTGCTCGAGCAGCTGGCCGTAGTCGTTGCGGTAGCGCTTCGGCGGCTCGATCTCGGACGGCGCCTCGAGGAACAGGATCCGCTGCTCGCTCCCGGGATCGGGGTCCAGCCGCCACGTCGTCCCGATCGGCAGGACGAGATAGTCGCCCGGGCCATAGCGCAACGGCCCGAAGATCGTGTCGCAGACGCCCGTCCCTTCATGGATGAACAGCATCTCGTCGGCGATCCCGTTGCGGTAGAACCGGCCCGCCGGCATCGGCTCGGCCGGCCGGACGATCCCGAACACGACGTCGTGGTTGAAGTAGAGCGGGATGCGCCCGGTGACGATGTCACCCTTCGGCTCGACGGCGCCCGTCTTCGTCAGGCGATGGCGGTGGAGACCGTCATCGGCGGCTTCGAGCTCGATCCGGCGGACCGCCTCGATCTTGTGCGTCCGCGTCGGCGGCGTGAGGTGGTACAGGAGCGAGCTCCGGCCGGTGAAGCCCTCGACCCCGAACAGCTCCTCGGCGTAGAGGCTGCCGTCCGGCGCGCGGTGCTGGGTGTGGCGCTGCCGGGGGATGCTGCCCTGGGCGACGTAGTACATGAAGCGACTGGCCTCCTCGAGTGAGAAGGCCAGTCTAGAAGGGGTGGCGCCGGCCGGTCAGGGCGCGGCGATCCAGTGGGGGATGTATGAGAAGCCCTGCGGGAGGTCGGACAGGCTGTCGCCGCTGAGGTTGACCGGCCGCGAGTTCGAGCCGTCGGCGTTGATGATCCAGAAGTAGCCGCCGCCTGCCGCACGCTGTGCCTGGAACAGGATCCGGCCGTCCGGCATCCAGGACCCGCCGACGCCAGCGGGGAGCCCCAGGAGGCCGGTGCCGTCGGGCAGGATCGAGACGAGTTGCGAGTTCGGAAGCCCGCCGATGCTGCCCATCGATGACCACGGGTAGTTCGTATACAGGATCCTGGAGCCGTCCGGCGACCAATCGGCGTCACCGGGCAACGTCATCTGGGCGGTCAGGGTCGTCACCTTTCCGGACGTCACGTCGACGATCTGGAGGACGCCATGCTCGGGGAAGTCGGTACTGCCCCATGTCGTCCGGTTGAACACGATCTTCTTGCCGTCGGGCGACCACGAGGGTTGCTCGGGCACCGCGTCGTTCGACGGGCCGACCGTCTGGTCGAGCTTCGTGACCTTCCCGGTGGTCAGGTCCCGGACGCCGAGCCACGACGTCGACGGGCCCGCGCGGCTCTCGAGACGGAGCTGGGCCCCGTTCCTCGACCAACGCCACGCCCCCTCGAGGTGGACGAAGGCGATCTTCGTCCCCGTGGGATCGAAGGCCGGATCGAGCTCGCTGCAGCTGCAGGCGGTCGACAGCTTCCGCAGGCCCGTGCCGTCGACATTCGCCAGCCAGATCGCGGCGGGATCCGCCGTGTCCATGAACACGACCTTCTTGCCGTCGGACGAGATGTCGGCGTTGAGCTTGCCGGTCGGCGGCTGGTTGGGCAGGAACTCGCGGGCGGTCGGTCCGGTCATCGTCGCCGGGTCCATGAAATAGAGCCGCCGCCGCTCGGCGTGGTAGTCGGTCGTCGGCATCTCCGACAGGTCCGGGGCATTGCCGAGATGCTCCATCAGGACCGTGCCCTTGATCGTCGAGTAGTCGACCTGGGCCGCGCTCGATGGCGACGACGAGGCCAGCGGGGTCGCGGATTGGGTGGTTGACGGGCTCGGCTGCGGCGCCGACGGGCTCGGCCCTCCGACATTCGGCGCCTGGCCGCTCCTCCCGATGAGGAATGAGGCGCCGCCGATCGCTAGCACGCCGATCACGGCGGCCGCGGCGACGCGGGCTGGGGTGGTCATGGTCGAGAACCTCAGCGGGATCCGGAGATCCCGCTCTTGTGGGGTGGTGTCGATCAGCAGGAGGGCGCCCTCGACGGCGGCCTCCGGCGCCCGGGTCGGACCTGCCTCGATGAACGATCGGGCGGCGCGTTCGAGCGAGCGATCGTCGGTCATGCGAGGTGTCCTTCCCGGACGATGGGCTCCGGCTCGGCCGTCAAGGCGTCGCGGAGCCCGGCGATGGCGTAATGGAGGCGCGATCGGGCGGTCCCGGCCGGGATGCCGAGCAGGTCGGCGACCTCGACCAAGGGCAACCCGAGGTAGTGGTGCAGGACGAAGACCGCCCGCTGCTCGATCGAGAGCAGGCGATACGCCCGCTCCAGCTCGTCGCGGTCGGCGACGGCGTCGCTCCCGTCCGGGGCCGACGGCCCCTCGATGGGCAGGACCCGGACGTTTGCGGTCCACGAACGGGACCGCTGCGACTCGTCGTAGCAAGCATGGACGAGGATCCGATGGATCCACGCCTCGAAGCGGTCCGCATCGCGGAGATGCGGGAGCCGCCGCCAGGCGAGGACGAGGGCGTTCTGCAGCGCGTCCTCGGCCAGACCGCTGTCGCGCAGGATCCGATGGGCGACCGCGTAGAGCGAGTCGCTGACCTGGTGCACCAGGACGGCAAACGCCTCGCGATCACCCGAGCGGGCCTGCTCGACGAGGTCTCGATCCACCTCGACCTCCGGGTCGCCGCGGCCTCGATGGCCGCGGACTACCCACTATGACGGGAGGTGTCGGGCGGAACGTTCAGTCGGAGGCCCGATCGGGTCAATCCGGCCCATGGTTCGCGGATATGGCGCGTTTCGGGTCCGTCGACGTTCCGTGGCGGTGCCTGCGTCGACCGTCGGGACGTCGGCGGCCTCGTTTGCGTCTCTGTCATGACCAGGAGATGCCGCTCGCGGCCCTCGCGATCCGTTCGGCCCTGGCGTTCCTCGGTCTGCGCCGGTCAGGAGCCGACGGGTCAACTGCCGACGACGTTGCTCCGGCGCTCGAGCAACACGACGTCGCGCCAGATCTCGGTCGCGTCGCGGCCGATCCGCTCCTGGACGCCGATCCGGCGGAACCCGGCCCGCTCGTGGAGGGCGAGACTGGCCGGGTTGTTGGCCTGGACGCCGGCGAGGAGGGTCCACACGCCGGCCGATTCGGACGCCGGGATCAACGCGGCCAGCAGCACCGAGCCGACGCCCCAGCCGCGCACCGCGGCGTCGACGTAGACGCTTTCCCAGGCGACGCCTTCGTAGACCGCACGGGTCGAATAGCGCCCCAGCGCCGTCCAGCCGACGACGCGGCCGTCGAGCCGGGCGACGAACCGGCAATCGCGGCGATGCGAGGTGTGCCAGTGGGCCCAGTCGGGC
>DATAIW010000451.1:0-2113 GCA_036262455.1 Candidatus Limnocylindrales bacterium
GTGGTCGACGAGGCGATGGTGGCCGGCGAGACGGCCTCGTCGCCGTCCGCCGCGGCCGTCTCGCCGGCCACCATCGCCTCGTCGACCACCCCGATCAGACCCGGCCACTGGTCGAGGGCGGTCTCGGTGTGGAAGCGATCGACCGGGCGACCGGCATGTCCGACGAGCGCTTCGGACGCGGCATCGAGGAGGGGCGGAAGTCGCTCGGCCCGCGACGCGATCGATCCGAGCCGGTCCGCCAGCGGCGCGAACTCCCGGGCGATCAGGCTGAAGAACCCCTGGCCGACCAGGTAGACCCAGGCCATCGGGCTCCAGGCGTCCTCGCGCAGCTCGACTTCGTTGAAGCGATAGGACGCGAGCACGCCCAGGAGCAGGTCGCGATCCACCCGCTCGTCAACGTCCAGCGCGTCGTCGGCGAACGTCTCGAAGGTCGCCCGCCAGCGATCGATGAACGCGAGGCGGTCGGGCCGGGCGGCTGCCGCAAGGTCCGGCCAGAGGCCGTCGTAGGCATGGTTGCCGGCGCCCGTGGCATCGGTCGGCTCGCGGGCGAAGTACTCGTCGAAGAACGCGTCGACGCGCGTGGCGAACTCGGTCACGGGCGGCCTCCGGTGTCGTGTGGCGGCTCGGACGGGCGCTTCAACCGACACGAGCGGGAAGGGCGTCGAGTCTAGCGGAGCGTCTACCATCGGGGGATGGACGCCAGTCGGCGGGTCGAGCCCATCATCCTCGAGGGGCGCCGAGTGCGCCTCGAGCCGCTGGCGCTCGAGCACGTGGCGGGCCTCGCGGAGGTCGCCCTCGACCCGGCGCTCTGGCAATGGACCCTCGCCCGCCCGACCGACGAGGCCGGCGTCCGCGCCTGGGCGGTCGCGGCGCTCGCCGGTCGCGACGCCGGCACGGAGTTCCCGTTCGTGACCCTTGACGCGGGGACCGGCCGGCCGATCGGCAGCAGCCGGTTCATGAACATCGTCCTCGAGCATCGCCGGCTCGAGATCGGCTGGACCTGGGTCGCACCGGCCTGGCAGCGGACGGGCGCCAACCGCGAGGCGAAGCTGCTGATGCTGGGCCACGCGTTCGACACGCTCGGCTGCCGGCGGGTCGAGTTCAAGACCGACTCGCTCAACGAGCCGTCGCGGACCGCGCTGCTCGGGATCGGGGCGCAGTTCGAGGGGATCTTCCGCAACCACATGGTCATGCCGGACGGCCGGATGCGGCACTCCGCGTACTACAGCGTGATCGACGAAGAGTGGCCGGACGTCCGTGCCGGGCTGAAGCGGTCGCTCGCGCGCTGATTCCATCTGCGATGATCGACGGGCCGCGCCCGGCCGGCGCGCCACATCCGATCGGAGGGTCCCATGGTCGAGCTCATCGTCAAGATCCTGATCAACGCCGCCGCCCTGTTCGTCGCCGTCAAGCTCCTGCCGTCGAACCTGCTGTCGTTCAACTGGGGCAACGACTGGTGGAAGCTGCTCCTGGTCGCCCTCGTCTTCGCCCTCGTCAACAGCTACATCAAGCCGATCGTGAAGGCCCTGTCGATGCCGATCGGGCTGCTGACGCTCGGCCTGATCGGCTTCGTCATCAACGCCGGGATGCTGCTCCTGACCGCGCTCGCATCCGAGAGCCTGAAGCTCGGCTTCAAGCTCGGCACCTTCCCGCCGACGATCAACTCCGACGCGATCGTCGGCGCCCTGGTCGCGGCCCTCATCATCAGCGTCGTCTCGACCGTCGCCACCGTCGCGCTCACGCCGCGGAAGTTGATGTAGGCGGTGCCGCGCTCCGGGATCGCCGGCTCGGTCGGCGGCCCCGTCGAACCGATCGACCGCCTTCCGGCGATCGCCGGCGCACTGCGCGAGGCCGCCGCGCGCTACGGCACGCCGCTCTACCTGACCGACGCGGCCACCGTCACGACGGCCGCTGCCGAGCTGCATGACGCCTTCCCGGACCCGTGGATCCGGCAGTACTCCGTCAAGGCCAACGACGTCGCGGGCGTGATCGCGCTGGCAGCGGGTGGGGCGCCCGGTCTCGGAGCGAACGTCGTCTCGCGTGGTGAGTGGGCGGCCGCTCGCAGGGCCGGGGTCCCGAACGCCCGGATCAGCCTCGAGGGGATCGGCAAGAC
>DATAIW010000452.1:0-3058 GCA_036262455.1 Candidatus Limnocylindrales bacterium
GAGGACTTCCAGTGCCCGGCGTGCGAGCAATGGGGCCAGAACGTCTTCCCGAGCCTCGTCCGGAACGAGCTCGCCGCGGGAACGGTCAAGATCGTCTATCACGGGTTCGCGTTCATCGGCCCCGAGTCGAAGGATGCCGGCCGGGCGGCCTGGGCGGCCGAACAGCAGGGGCACTTCTGGGACATGTGGGCGACCCTCTACGCCAACCAGGGCCTCCATGAGAACGGCGGCGCATTCGCCCGCGCCCGCCTGAACGCGATGGCCGATGCCCTGGGTCTCGACGCGGCCCGGTTCGCCGCCGACTTCGACTCCGCGGCGGCCACCGCCTTCGTGACCGATGGGATCGCGGATGCCGCCAAGGCGAGCGTCAACTCGACCCCGACCCTGATCATCGACGGCAAGGCGTTCACCGGCTCCGGCTATGCCGACGTCGCGGCCGCCGTGGCTGCCGCAGCCGTGCCTTGACCGCGTTCGCCACCGGCTGGCGGCGCCTTCGCGCGGTTCACCCGGCACTCATCCTCGCCGCCCTCGACCTCATCGGGCTCGGGATCGCCTCCTACCTTTCATCGGTCGAGTTGCGCGGCGAGCTGCCGAACTGCGGCCCGCTCCACGGCTGCGAGCAGGTCGCGCTGTCCGAGTACAGCCGGATCGGCGGGGTCCCGGTCGCCGTGTTCGGTGTCGGGCTGTCGCTGATCCTGTTCACCCTCGCGATCGCCTGGTGGCGAACCAACGACGGCCGGCTGCTCGCGGCCCACTACGGGCTGTCGCTCCTCGGCGTGGTCTTCGAGCTCTACTTCACCTACCTCGAGCTCTTCGTCATCGGCGCGGTCTGCGTCTGGTGCGCGAGTTACGGGATCAGTCTCGTCGCCCGGTTCCTCGTCGCCCTCTGGGTCTGGATCCATCGCGAGAGATACGTCATCGTCGAGCCGTAGCGGTCGACCGGCGGCGTCCTCGCCGGTTCGGCTGGATCATCGCCGAGGCTTGTCAACGGCCGGATCGGCTGCGCATACTGCGACCGACGGCGCGTCCCGCGCCGAACCCCGCTCCGGCGCTCACGCCGTCGGCTTCGATGGGGCAAAGGGGAACTCGCTTCCCCGGGACCGCTGGTCCGCCCTTCTGCGGCGAGCCGCGCCGAGCGTGAGTCCCGTGGCATCGCCGAACGAGAAGGATGTCGAGGACGATGCCGACCCAGAAGATCTTCAAGCAGCGTGTCCGCGCGCGGATGACCAAGACCGGCGAGTCGTACACGGCCGCCCGCCGCCAGCTGCTGCGCCGCGCCGGCGATCCGGGCGAGCCAGAGGCTGGGGAGCCGACCATCATCGCCGACCCGGCCGCTGCCCCCGAGCCCGACGGACTCGCCTCGGACGTGCCGGCCGACGCCGGGCTCTCGGTTTCCGACGAGTCCGTCCGTCGCGCGACCGGCAGAGGCCATGAGGAGTGGTTCGCGATCCTCGACGCCTGGGGCGCGACCGAGCGAACGCACACCGAGATCGCCGCATGGCTGGGCGACGTCCAGGGCGTCCCGAGCTGGTGGCGGCAGAGTGTCACTGTCGACTACGAGCGGGCGCGCGGAATGCGCGGTCGCCACGAGATGCGCGACGGGTTCAGCGTCACTGCGACAAAGACGATCGCGGTCGACGCCGAGCGGGCGCTGGCGGCCTTCACCGACGTCGCGATCCGCGACACGTGGCTGCCGGACGCTCCGCTCCGACAGCGTTCGACCCGGGCCGCGCTGACGGCCCGCTTCGACTGGTCGGATCCGCCGTCGCGCGTCGTCGTGAACGTCATGCCCAAGGAAGGGGGCAGGGCGCTCGTCGCGGTCGCCCACGAACGGGTGCCGGACGCAGCGACCGCCAGCCGCCTCAAGGGCCAGTGGCGCGCCTGGCTCGGCGGACTCAAGGAGACGATCGAGACCCGCTGAGAGGCGACCCGTCGGCCGCTGGCCCGGGGCGCGCTCGCGCCGACCGGGATGGTCGGCGGCGGCCCGTCACCGCCCGGCTCAGGGACTCCAGAACCCGCTCGAGCCGTCGAAGGTCCGTGGCGTGTCCCCGTTGGCGCCGACGGCAACCAGCTGACTCTTGCCGGTGTCGCCGATCAGGGGCAGGAGAATCGAACTGCTGTCGGGTGCCCAGAGGCGGTGGCTGAGCGCGTACTGATCGAAGTAGGGTAAGAACTGGCGAACGAACTGGTTCGTGAGCTGGACGATCCGATCGGACCGGATCGCGCCGTCGGCGACGTTGACGAAGAGAAGATGGAGCTCGCTGCCCGGAGTGGGCGCCGTAGTCGGTAGCGCCGCGGCTGGCTGGCCCTCGCTCGCGCCGGAGATGGCCACGGCAGGGGTGATCTGGCGGTCCGCGACCGTCGAGCCGCCGCCCCCCTCGAGGCGAAGGGCCGCGACGGTCCGTCCGTCGGGCGACCAGAAGAACCCGACCACGTTCCCATCGAGAAGAGTTCGAACGGCCCCCGTGGCGGCATCGACGAGACGGAGCGGACCGAGCGGAAAGGACAGGCCCTTCTGGCCGGACTCGTCGGCCGCGATCGTGGCGACCGTGTCACCGGTCGGGTCGAAGACGATCGCGGCCGGGCCGAACACCGGTGTCGCGTGCTCGGTCGACCCATCGCGACGAGCGACGACCAGTTGGGCCGAAGGCGCCGCGCCGCGGACGAAGGCCAGGTATTGCCCGCTGGCGGCCGCGACCGCCGGGCGGAAGTCGCCGGAGCCGTCGAGCGCGGGCGCGACCGAGCTGCCGTCCAGGCCGACTTCGCCGAGAAAGGCCGCGGGCCCCGTTCCGACATGCAGGAGGAGCCGCTCCGCGCCGACCCAATCGAAGTAGAGCGGCGAGCCCTGCCGGATGACGGTACCGGGACCGCCGTCGAGCGGCGCGCTGCCGTCCGCGGGGGCAACGCGGAGGGAGATCCCGTCGGCCTCGGTCGCGAGGAAGGAGACTCGCTGTCCGTCGGGCGTCCAGTAGAGATAGAAGGGCGGAACGTCGGCGCTCCGGTAGACGACGACGGGGGCCGCCGGGCTCGGGCCGGAGTCGGTCGGGTGGGCCCCGAA
>DATAIW010000453.1:0-3891 GCA_036262455.1 Candidatus Limnocylindrales bacterium
ATGAAGGGAGCCCCCGACGGCTACCCCCTTGCGCCCGCCAGCCGATCCGCCGGGGATGCAGAGCGATGCCGTGCGACGAGGTCGGCCTCCGATAGCGTCACGTAGCGGCGGACCATATCGAGCGTGGCGTGGCCGAGGATCTGCTGGAGGCTGAACACGTCGCCGCCGTTGACGAGGTAGCCCCGCGCGAACGTGTGGCGGAATGTATGTGGCGAGCAGCGCGTGCCGACGCCCGCCCGCCGGCCGAGCCGGGCGATGGCCTGCTGGGTGCCGCGCCGGCTCAGTGGACCTTGCCGCCCCGTGAAGAGCGGGTCGGCCACTGCGGCCCGCGCCCGGGTGCCGAGATACCGGACGAGCGCCCGCCGCGCAGTCGTTCCACGCGGCACGATCCGTTCCTTCGCGCCCTTGCCGAGAACGTGGAGCGTCCCGTCCGGGCGCACGTCGCCGACCCGCAGGGACACGAGCTCGGACAGTCGGAGTCCAGTGTCGAAGAGGAGCAGGACAAGGGCTCGCTCGCGCTCGTCCGCCAGAGCCAGCAGGCTGCGGAGCTCCGCGTCGCTGAACGGGGCGATGAGCCGGCGGGGGACATGCGGCCGGCGGAGGGCCCGAAAGCCCGGCGCTGTGGCGAGCTCCTCGGCGACACACCAGTTGCCGAAGGCCTTCAAGCCGCGGACGTAGCCGGCGATCGACTCGGGTGCTAGCGAACTCCGCAGCTCTAGCAGCCAGGCCCGCAGCTCGGCCGCGGTGATCGCGTCGACGGGCCGAGGATCACCGAACCGACGGACCGCCCGGATGAGGATCATCCGGTACCACTCGACCGTCCGCGGCGACGCGCCTTCGGCCGCCTTCGCGGCGCAGAAGAAGTCGGCCGCGGCCCCGATTCCGATCGCCAGAACGCCCCCAGAATCAAGCGCAATCCCCGACGCGCCAAAAGAGTCAGGCGCACAAGTTGGGGTAGAGTCAGGCGCACTTCGCATCTCCGAGCCTCCTTGGAGATGCCATCCGTCACTCTCAGAACCACATCATCTGGTGGTCTGAACCCGGTCAGACCCCACAGGTTGTGGTGTTGGCTGGCGAGGAAGGATTCGAACCTTCGATCTCCTGATCCAGAGTCAGGCGCCTTACCGCTTGGCCACTCGCCAGTGACGGGCCGGATGATACCGCAGGTCCGCGGCCCGGCCGTATGGCCCGAACGGGTGCGTCGCGCCCCGGTCGGCGGCCGCCAACGAGTCAACGCACCGCATCCACCGGGAGGCCGACGAGATCGGCGCTCACCCGCCACAGTCGGGCGGTCGTCGCGGTGTCGTAGGAGGACCTGTGCGACGTCCTGGCCTTGCGGTCGGCGAAGTACCGGCCGCTGACCCCTTCGACCTCCGGCGAGCTGGCCAGGTGGACGGCGGTGTCCGCGCCGCGCTCGGGGCTTCGCATGAACGGTCGCAGGACGGCGACGAGGGGGGCGAACGCGCGGGCGGGGTCCTCCGCGCTGAAGGCAGTGCTGGTCACGCCGGGATGGAGCACGGTCGCGGTGACGCCGGACCCTTCCAATCGCCGGGCGAGCTCGTAGGTGAACATCACGTTGGCAAGCTTCGACTGGTTGTAGGCCCGCTGCCCGGAGTATTTCCGCTCGCCCATCAGGTCGTCGAAGTCGATCCGGCCCATCGACTGCGCCCCGGACGACACGGTGACGACACGGGCCGGTGCGCTTGCGGTGAGCCGCTCCAGCAGGAGGCTCGTCAACAGGAACGGCGCGAGGTGGTTGAGGGCGAACGTGTGCTCCAGCCCGTCGGCGGTCACATGGCGGTGGGCCCAGAAACCGCCGACGTTGTTGAGGAGCACATCGAGCCGCGGGTAGGCCGAGAGTACGTCGCCGGCCAGCCGCCGGACCTCAGCCTGTGACGACAGGTCGGCGACGAAGACGTCCACCGCGGGGTTGCCCGACGCGCGCGCGATCTCGGCGGCCGCCTCCTCGGCCCGAACCCGGTCGCGCCCGGTGATGCCGACCCGGGCACCCATGGCGGCCAGGCTGATCGCGGCCGCCCGGCCGATCCCGCTGGTGCCACCGGTGATCAGGACGGTCCTGCCGGTCAGCGAGGCCGACTCAGCCATCACGCGGCCGCCGCGCCGACCGCCGCGCCGCCCTCGTCGGCGACCACCCGCTCGTCGGAAACGATGCGGCCGTCGCGCATCCGGATGATCCGGTCGCACGTCGCGCCGACCTCGGCGTCGTGCGTGACGAGCACGACGGTCTGGCCGCGCTCGCGGTTGAACCGCCGGAGCAGCCCCAGCACCTCGCCGGCTCGCGCCGAGTCGAGGTTGCCGGTCGGCTCGTCGCCGAGGAGGAGCATCGGCTCGTTGACCAGCGCCCGGGCGATGGCGACGCGCTGCTGCTCACCGCCGGAGAGCTCCATCGGCCGATGCCCGGCCCGATCGGCCAGGCCGACCGACGCCAGGGCCACGCGGGCGGCCACGCGGGCGCGACCACGGGACGTCCCCGCGTACTCGGCCGCAAGTGCCACGTTCTCCGCCGCAGTCAGCGTCGGCACCAGGTTGAACGACTGGAAGATGAATCCCATCGAGTGAGCCCGGATCCGGGTCCGCTCGCGGTCCGGCAGGCGGGTGGCGTCGGTGCCGTCGATCAGGAGCTGCGGCGCCGGCCCGTCATTCCGGTCGGGCGCGTGGAGCAGCCCGAGGATGTGCATCAGGGTGCTCTTGCCGGAGCCGGACGGCCCCATGATCGCGACCATCTCGCCGGCGGCGATGCTGACGTCGACGCCGCGCAGGGCATCGATGCCGGTCCGCCGCGACAGGCGGTAGGTCTTGCGGAGGTTGGTCGCCTCGAGCAGGGACATCGTTCGCTCCTTCATCATTCGTAGCGCAGGGCCGACACCGGGTCGAGCCGCGCGGCGTTCCAGGCCGGGACGATGCCGGCGAGCATTCCGAGGATCGTGCTGAAGGCGACCGCGAAGGCGGCCGTGCCGGGCGTGAGGTCGAAGAGCAGGGTTCCCGAGCTCCGGCCCGCCTCGTTGGCCAGGACGACGACGGCCCCGCCCAGCGTCAGGCCGATGAGACCGCCGATCAGGCCGATGACGCCGGCCTCGGCGACGAGCTCGCGGATGATCCGGCGACGCGATCCGCCGATGGCCCGCTTGATGCCGATCTCGCGGGTCCGCTCGGTGACGCTCATCGCCATCGTGTTGATGACCGACAGGCCGCCGACCGCGAGGCTGATGACCGCGACGCCGATGATGATCGCGTTGAAGATCAAGGTGGTCGACCCGACCTGCTGGTCGAAGTCGGCGCTCGTCATCGTCGACACGTTCGCGGCGCTCGCCTCGATCCGCCCCGCGAGCGCGACCGCATCGGTTCCGGCCGCCGGGTAGACGATGATCTGCGAGGCCAGCTGGTGGGCGACGAGGGCCGCGCTCAGCTTCGGCGGCAGGGTCTCGATGAAGAGCTCCTGGGCCGCCGCGAGGGGGACCATGGCCGTGGTGTCCGACGCGAGCAGCGTCGGCTGCAGGATGCCGACGATCTCGAACGGCACCCCGCGCAGCTTGATGCTGTCGCCGACGGCCACGCCGAGCTCGCGGGCAACATCCGAGCCCACGACGGTGACGCGGGATCCTTCGTCATCGGCTGTCAGGAGCCGACCCCGGATCGGCTCGACCGTGAAGGTCCCGAGCCCTTGATCAGCGCCGGCGACGGCGCCGACGATGATCTTGGGGAAGCCGAAGGCGGCGAACTTGGCGTCGTCGAACGGGACCTGCATCTGCGGGTCGACGGCGGCCACGCCGGCGATGCCGCGGATCTGGTCGGCGACGGCCAGGTCGATCGGCACGACGCCGATCCCGATGCCGCCGCTCGAGGCGTCGTTGACGATGATCTTGCCAACGT
>DATAIW010000454.1:0-1742 GCA_036262455.1 Candidatus Limnocylindrales bacterium
GAACGAGGTGGCCATGTCAGGCCGCCCCGGCGCCGAGCGGCGCCCGTTCCAGCCGGCCCGAGGTCATCGGCTCGACGACGCCCTGCCGTTCGCGGGTGCACGGCCGGCGGCGCTGATGGACCTCCCATTCCGGCCCGAAGACCCGCATGGAGCTGAGGAGCTGGCCGGCGGCGCCGGCTTCCCGGTCGGCCGGAAGTGGCGCTCGGTCGCCGGTCAGTCGGGCGGCCGGCCGGTCGTCCTCGCCAACGGCGCCGAGGGTGAGCCGCTCAGCGCCAAGGATCGGACGCTGCTCCGGCTCCGGCCGCATCTCGTCCTCGACGGCGCCCTGCTGGCGGCCGACGCCGTCGGTGCCGACCGGATCGCGCTCTACGTCGGGTCCGCCCATCGCGATGCCCAGGCATCGATCCGGCGGGCCCTCGGCGAGCGGCGCGACCTGCGAGTCGCGATCGATCTCCTCGACGCCCCCGACTCCTACGTCGCGGGCGAGGAATCGGCGGCCGTCCACTTCGTCAACGACGCGGACGCCCGCCCGACCGTCACCCCGCCGCGGCCCTACGAGCGCGGAATCGGCGGCCGGCCGACGCTCGTCCAGAACGTCGAGAGCCTCGCCTGCGCCGCCCTCATCGGGCGCTTCGGGGACGGCTGGTTCCGCGAGCTCGGTCGCGACGCGACGCCGGGCAGCGCGCTCGTCACGATCAGCGGCGCCACCCGCGACGGGGTCCGCGAGATCGAGATCGGGACGACGATCGGCGAGCTGGCCGGCCAGGCTGGAGCCGGCGATCGGCCCGCCGATCGACAGGCGGTCCTCCTCGGCGGCTATTTCGGCGGCTGGCTCTCGACCGAACGGAGCTGGAACGTGGCGCTCGACCCGATCGCCCTCCGTGCGGCCGGCAGTGCCTTCGGGGCCGGCGTCGTCGCCTTCCTCGGCAACGACCGCTGCGGCGTCCGGGCGACGAGCCGGATCATGGATTACATGGCCGGCCAGTCGGCGGCCCAGTGCGGGCCGTGCGTGTTCGGCCTCCGGGCGATCGCGGACGCGACGGCCCGGCTCGCCACGGGGCGTCCGGAGCGCGACGACCTCGCCCGGATCGAGCACTGGGCGCAGCAGATCAGCGGGCGCGGCGCCTGCCGCCATCCCGACGGTGCCGCCGGCCAGCTCCTCAGCTCCCTGCGGGTCTTCGGGCCGGAATGGGAGGTTCACCAGCGCCGGCGGCCCTGCACCCGCGAACGAAGCGTCGTCGAGCCGATGCGCTCCGACGGGCGTGACACGGCGTCGCTCGGCGCCGGGGCGGCCTGACATGGCGGCCTCCTTCCGCGCCGCGCGGACCGCCCGCGTCGGCAGGAACGACCCGGTCGACGTCCGGACCGAGCTCGTCGTCGACCGGATCGCCTGCGACGGCTTCGGCATGTGCGCCGAGCTCCTCCCGGAGCTCATCGAGCTCGACGACTGGGGCTATCCGATCGTGGCCGCCGGCGGTGTCCCGTTCAAGCTCATCGATCACGCGCGGCGGGCCGTCGCCGTCTGCCCTGTCCTGGCCCTCCGCCTCGCCCGGGTCCCGATCGCGCCGCCGGAGCGCGGCGCTGCTGGATGGCACGGCAACCGGCCCCCATCCGTGCGACGCTGACGCCATGCGGATCCTCGTCGCCGAGGACGACCCGGGGCTCCGGGACGTCATCGTCCTCGGCCTCGCCGACAGCGGCTACCACGTCGATGCCGTCGATCGCGGTGACGACGCGATCGA
>DATAIW010000455.1:0-4023 GCA_036262455.1 Candidatus Limnocylindrales bacterium
TCGGCTATTCGAAACGCTGCGGGGAATGTGCTCGCGTGCGGCGCTCGCGGATCCCGGCTAGCCGTCGGCGCGCGCGGCCGCCGGGCCGTTTCGAATAGCCGCATACGCCCATGTCGGGGAGTCGATCGTCGGTTCCCCCACGAGATCGAAACATTCGGCTATTCGAAACGCCGTGGGGGATGCATTCGGACGCCGTGCTCGCGGGTTGCCTTCGCGTCCCGCGCTCGCGGGTTGCGTTCGCCGGCGGCGCCCGCCGGACCCGGCGTGACATCGCCGGTCGCGGCGGGCGATGATGCCGGCGATGGATGAGGAACGCGTCTCGAGCAAGCGCGACCGGCTGGCCCGGATGACGCGGATCCTTGCCCTCCTCAACGCCCATCCGGACGGGATGAAGCCCGCCGAGATCGCCCGTCGCGTCGACTCGTCGGTCCGGACCGTCTATCGCGACCTCCACTCGATCGAAGGCGAGCTGAGCATGCCCCTCTGGTCGGAGGGCGGCCGCTGGGGCATCGAAGCCGATGCCTTCCTGCCGCCGCTGAAGCTGACCCGGAGCGAGGCGATGGCCGTCGTCCTGTCGGCCCGGCTGATGGTCCGCTACGCCGACAAGTACGACCCCGACCTCGCGTCGGCGTTCGAGAAGCTGGCCGCCGTCCTGCCCGCCGCCCTCCGCGAGCACGTCGATCGGACCCTCGACGACCTGTCCCGGCGACCGACCGACGAAGCGTTCAATCGCCACGTCCGGCTCCTGACCCAGGCCTGGGCCGAGCGCCGCGTCGTGTCGCTCGACTACGCGCCGGCGCCCTACGCACCGGAGGCCGCGCCGCGCGCCGCCCGGGTGCGCCCGTACCTGATCGAGCCGTCGCTCCAGACCCATGCCCTCTACCTGATCGGCTGGGACGAGACCCGGACCGGGATGCGGACCTTCAAGATCGAGCGGATCCGCGACGTCGCCCTGACGCCCGAGAGCTTCGACGCTCCCGACGCCGAGATCGACGGGATGTTCGAGCGGGCGTGGGACATCATTGCCGACCAGGAACCGATCGAGGTCGTCCTGCGGTTCGCATCGCGGGTCGCGAGCCGCGTCCGCGAGGCGCGCTGGCACCCGAGCGAGCACGTCGCCGAGGAAGCGGACGGCTCGCTGACCTGGCGCGCGACGGTGGCCGGACCGATCGAGATCCGCCTCTGGATCCTGTCGTGGGGCGACGACGTCGAGGTCCTTGCGCCGGCCGGTCTTCGCGAGGACGTCGCCGCGACCCACGCCCGGGCGGCCGCCCGCTACGACGCCACGGCAGGGACCTGATGGCGCGCCACCCGTTCAGTGCCGTCAACCTGATCAGCGACCCGATCCACGGCTACGTCGAGCTGACCAAGCGCCTCACGACCGAGGAGTCCGGCGCCGCGGACCTGCCCGACGAGGATGCCGCCGAGGAGGACCTGCTCGATACCGCCTGGCTCCAGCGACTCCGTCGGATCAGCCAGCTTCAGAGTGCCCGCTGGGTGTTCCCGACCGCCGAGCACTCCCGGTTCACCCACGGCCTCGGCGTGATGCACGAGGCCGGGCTCTGGGCTCGTCAGGTCTACCCCTCGCTGCGCGGGGCGCTCGCGACCCGCGGCGAGCCGGCGCCGAGCGAGGGCCTCGTTGTCGAGACCCTCCGGATCGCGGGCCTGCTCCACGACGTCGGCCACGGGCCCTTTGCCCATTTCTTCGACGATCACGTCCTCGCCGCCTTCCCGGCCCCGCCCGATCCGCGTCGGCCGGCCGGCAAGCCACTGACCCACGAGGACCTCTCGCAGCTGATCATCGAGCGCGAGCTCGGCGAGCTGATCCGCGGCCTGCGGCGGGCGCCGGGTGCGGTCCCCGAGCGCGATGCCTTCGCCGACGGCGAGTCGATCGACCCCCGCTGGGTCTCGTTCATCGTCTCGAAGCCCGCCCTATCGGACGCAACGATGCCGACCTGGGTCCGCTGGCTGCAGCCGCTGCTGTCGGGTGTCTTCACCGTCGACAACCTCGACTACGTCCGGCGCGACGCCTGGATGACCGGGGTGGCGGTCGATGTCGACGTCGAGCGGCTGCGGCGCTACACGTTCATCGGCGAGCGCGGTCTCACGCTGTACGAGCCGGGCCTCGGCGCGCTCGAGATGTTCCTGACCTCGCGCCTGTTCCTGTACCAGCAGGTCTACTTCCATCGGACGGTCCGGGCAATCGACCTCGACCTCGCCGAAGTGTTCGCCCCGTCCATCCGGGCGATCTTCGGTGACCGTTCGCCGGCCGACGCGCTCGACGCCTATGTCGATCTCGACGAGTACGCGCTCTTGCACCGAGCGGCGCGCTGGACGCGGGGCGAGGAGCTGGCGGGCTCGCCGGTGGCCGGCGATGGCTCGGTCACGGCCGAGGTCGCCGAGGCGTGGCGGGCGGTCCTGCTGCGCCGGCCGCACTGGCGATCGGAGGCGGAGCTGCGTCTCGAATACGAGGCGGACGCCCGCCCGGACGAGGCGATCGCGACGCTCGGTGTCGCCGAGCCTGGCCGCGTCGCCATCGACCTGGCCGTCGTCGATGCCCGTCCCGCCGATGCGAGTGCCACCGATTCGCTGCTCGCGGTCGAGGCTCGCGACGGATCGTCGCCGTCTCTCGCCCGCTCACTCGGACGGCTGCCGGCCTACGCGCTGATCGCCCGCCGTTACCGGCGAATCGACGGGCCCTAGCTCGGGGACGCCGCGGCTGCCTTCGCGGCGGCTGCCTTCGCGGCGGCTGCCTTCGCGGCCGCAGTCTTTGCCGCGGCGATCGCCGTGGCGATCTGGCGCGTCTTCAGGGCCACGGCGCCGCCCGGCAGGACCTGCAGCGGATCGATCCGGGCGATTTCGTACTTCGGCAGCTTCAGGCGCATGAGGATGTCAGCCCGCACGCCGAACGTCTTCGCCTCGAGCGGGCTGAACAGTCCGTAATGGACGTGGCAGCCCGACGCGTGGCCGGTCGCCCCCTCGTGGCCGATCTGCTGGCCTGCCTTCACGTGCTGGCCGACCTTGACGGTCACGTCCCGGAAATGGGCGTAGATCGAGCGATACCCGTTGCCGTCGTCGATGACGACGACATTCGGCAGATCAATCCACATGTGCTTGGCGTCGAGGAGGTGGAGGTACGGCGCGAGGCTGCCGATCCAGCCGATCTGCGCGTCGAAGTGGCGCCCGGCGGCCAGGACGACGCCGTCGTGCGCGGCCCCGACCCGGGCGCCGCAGAACGACGCCATGTCGACCCCGTCGTGCATCAGCTTGCCGTTCCGGATCCGGGTCCCGCCCGGGATGTCCTTGAACGGCAGCGAGATCCGGCCCTGGCTGATCGGCCAGCGATAGCCCGTCAGCGTCGCGATCGGCGGTGCGGACAGCTCGACGACAGGCGGCGGCACAACGTCGCCCGAGCCGCCCGGTTCGCCCGAGCCGCCCGGCAGACCGGATGGCGGGCCGCTGGCGGCGAGGGGCGTGGCCGTCGCGGTCGGCGTCGGCTCGCGACTGGCCGAGACCGCGCCTGCGACGCCGCCGCCGAGCGGCTGAAGCGGTCCACTCGCGGGACCCAGGACGGCGAGGGCCAGCGGAACGATGAGGGCCAGCCCGACGCCGATGGCGATCGCAACGATGGCCCGCTGCCCCAGCCTGATCCGACGACCGCGGTCGTAGACCGGCTGCGGCGGCAGGAAGCTGGAGGCCGGCGGTTGGGCGCGCAGTGGCCGGGCGTGACGACGGTGGGGCACCGCGCAGGTGTATCACCCCCGAAGCCGGCACCGCAACCTTTGCGTCACTCCACAACTCGGCCACCCGGTCGCGGCCGCGACCGCCGCGACCGCCGCGATCGCGGCGCGGCAGACGCGCTCTCAGCGGTTCCGCTCGGCGCGGACGAACAGGATCGTGCCGATCCCGATGAAGGCGAGGAACGTGACGGCGATCACGGCGATGTTCAGGACCGGCGGGCTGATGGCGGGAGCCAGCAGGCCGGGCTGCGTTCCATAGAACACGTTGCGGGTCGCCTCCACG
>DATAIW010000456.1:0-22286 GCA_036262455.1 Candidatus Limnocylindrales bacterium
CTCGTCGCCGAGGCACGTCTCCGCTGGGGCCTCGACCTTGTTGCCGGGCTCCAGGTCATCGCCGCCGAGCACCTGGTCGGAACGCCGCTCGAGCCGACGCGCCCGGCCCTGATCGTGCCGGCTGCGATCCTTCTCATCGACACGGCGCCCGGCGCGGAGCTCGGCGCGGCCGGAGACCACCCGGCCGGAGACGACCCGGCCGGCCTTGCCACCGTTCTGCCGGGTCGTCACGGGCCCGGCGGTGATGTTCCGATCGCCGTGCTCGGCCGGCTCTATCCGGCCGATCATCCGGTCGGGCGGTTCGGCGCGGCCGAAGGGCTGACCATCGGCGCGCTCAGCGCCGAAACGCTGGCGACGCCGCTGTACGTCCGGCCACTGGCCCCCGAGCTGGCTGTCGCGAGCCCCTGGGCGATGCCCTGGATCTCCGCCCGGCTGCGGCTTCCTGATGGTTGCCCGTGGGATCGCGAGCAGACGCACGAGTCGCTCCGGAACCACCTCCTCGAGGAGGCGTACGAGGTCTACGACGCCCTCGGCGCCGGGGCCACGCCGGCCCTCGCCGAGGAACTCGGGGATCTGCTCCTCCAGGTCGTGCTCCATGCCCAGCTCGCGGCCGAGGAGGGCGTGTTCGACCTGACCGACGTCAACGCCGCGATCGCGTCGAAGATCGTCCGCCGCCATCCGCACGTGTTCGGCGACGCCGAGGCCCGCACGGCGAGCGACGTGAATCGCCAGTGGGAACGGATCAAGGCCGACGAGCGGGCCGACGCCGCGGACCATCCGGCCGGCGCCGCCGGCGACCCTGAGACTCGATCGGTATCCGCTCCGAAGCCGCCGAAGGGCGCCCTCGACGGCGTGAGCCGGATCCTGCCAGCCCTCGCCGCCAGCCAGGAGATGCAGGAGCGGGCGGCCAACATCGGCTACGAATGGCCGAACATCGAAGGGGTCCTCGACAAGGTCGTCGAGGAGCTCGCCGAGCTGCGCGACGCCACCACCGCCGCCGAGCGGGCTGAGGAATACGGCGATCTCCTGTTCGTCCTCGTCAACGTCGCCCGCTGGCAGGGGATCGAGGCCGAGGCCGCCCTCCGCGCCGCCAACGACAAGTTCCGCCGCCGCTTCGCCAGTGTCGAGCGCCAGGCCGCCGAGCGGAGGGTCGCGCTGCGCGACCTTTCGTTCGCCGAGCTCGACGCCCTCTGGGATGCGGCCAAGATCGAAGAGAAGGCGGCCGTCGCGGCCGCAGCGAAGGAGACCGCCCGATGATCGGCAACCGCCCCCAGGTCCGCGCCGACGGCCGGGTCCCGACCCAGCTCCGCCCCGTCCGCTTCGAGCTCGGCGTCCAGAAGTGGGCCGAGGGCTCGTGCATCGTCCATTTCGGCGACACCCGGGTCCTGTGCGCGGCGACGATCGCCGACCGCGTGCCGCCCCACCTCCGCGGCAAGGGCACCGGCTGGGTGACCGCCGAGTACTCGATGCTGCCGCGCGCCACCGCCGAGCGGACCGATCGCGAGTCGGTCAAGGGCAGGCTCGGCGGCCGGACGCACGAGATCCAGCGGCTGATCGGGCGGTCCCTGCGCGACGCGGTCGATCTGACCAAGCTGGGCGAGCGGACGATCACCGTCGACTGCGACGTCCTCCAGGCCGACGGCGGGACCCGGACGGCCTCGATCACGGGCGGCTACGTGGCGCTCGCCGCGGCGATGACGACCTTCGGGATGGACCGCCACCTGGTCGCGAAGGTCGCGGCAATCAGCGTCGGGCTCGTCGCCGGCGAGGCGCTCCTCGACCTCGACTACAGCGAGGACTCGCGGGCCGACGTCGACTTCAACGTCGTCGGCACTGACGCCGGCACGTTCGTCGAGGTCCAGGGCACTGCCGAGGGCAAGCCGTTCGACCGGGCGGCCATGGATGGGCTGATCGACCTCGCGTCGTCCGGGCTCGAGCGGCTGTTCGCGGCCCAGGCCGAGATCCTGGCCACCGTCAAGCGGTGACGCCGCCCGCTCCGGTCCCGGCCGCACGCTGCGCATCCAGCGCGCACTGCGGCGAACGTCCCGCCTGGATCGCCGTCATCCGGGGGGCCCCTTCGTCGTGTTGCTCGCGTCGTGCGCATTCCGCCCCTGGGGCCGCCGTGCCTTCGACGCAACGCGCACCTGGTGCGCAGTGAGCGCCAGGCCGCGGCTCCTGGTCGCCACCCACTCGGCCCACAAGCTGGCCGAGCTGCGCGACCTCCTCCGGCTGGAGCGAGGCGAGCTCGTCAGCCTCGAGGACCTTGGCATCACCGACGACCCCGACGAGACCGGCAAGACGTTCGCGACGAACGCCCGGATCAAGGCCCGCTTCGGCACGAGGCGGACTGGTCTGCCGACGCTCGCCGACGACTCGGGGATCGAAGTCGATGCGCTCGACGGCGGCCCGGGCGTCAGGACACGGCGCTTTGCCGGACCCGCCGCGACCGACCTCGACAACAACACGAAGCTGCTGGCGGCTCTCGACGGCCTCCCGCCAGAGCGGCGCGGCGCGCGCTACGTCTGCGTGCTCGCGCTGGCGTTGCCGCTGCCGCTGCCGCGATCGGGCGAGGACACCCGGGCCGCACTGCCGATGCGTTCCGTCCGGGGCACGACCCGGGGACGGATCGCGGCCGCTCCCCGCGGCGCGGGCGGCTTCGGCTACGACCCGATCTTCGAGCCCGAGGGCGAGCCGCCCGGCGGTCGCACCTTCGGGCTGTGGTCAGCCGAGGAGAAGCACGCCGTCTCGCATCGCGGTCGGGCGGCCCGGCGGATGACGCCGATCCTGCGCGCGCTCGGGTTCTAGGGGACGAGGACGCGATGCTGATCATCCGCTCGATCTGCGTGTTCTGCGGGGCGTCGAGCGGCCGCGATCCGCGCTACGCGGCCGCCGCGGCCGTCACCGGGGAGACCCTTGCCCGGCGCGGGATCCGCATCGTTTTCGGCGGCGGTCGCCGCGGGCTGATGGGCGCGGTCGCCGATGCCGCGCTGGCCAACGGCGGCGAGATCATCGGGGTGATCCCGCGCGGGCTCGTCGACCGTGAGCTCGCCCACCCGTCGCTGACCGAGCTCCGCGTCGTCGAGACCCTCCACGAGCGGAAGGCACAGATGGCCGAGCTGGCCGACGCGTTCCTGGCCATGCCCGGCGGCCTCGGCACGCTCGAGGAACTGGCCGAGGTCCTCTCGTGGGCCCAGCTCGACCTCCACGCCAAGCCGATCGGGCTGCTCGACGTCGGCGGCTACTTCGGCGCGCTGGAGGCATTCCTCGACCACGCGGTCGCCGAGGGGTTCGTCGCCGAGCGCCACCGCCGGCTGCTCCTCCGCGACGACGATCTCGACGCGCTGCTCGACCGGTTCGACGAATGGGAGCCGCCCGCCGGCCGCTTCGAGCGTCCTCGGCCGGTCGCGCCGCCGCGCGCCTGAGCGGCCGCCGGCTCTCGGGGGTCTCCGTCGGCGGACATGGTGACGCCGGGCGATCGATCAGCCTGCCAGTGATCGCCCGGCGTCGTGTCTGTGACGCATGAGCCGCGCCAACCGTTCCGCGACGCCGGATGTTCGTCGATCTCAGTTCAGGATTCCGGCGCCGTCGGCCGGCGCCACCGGCAGGATCATCGGGCTGAGCCCGGTCCGCCCGGGGTACGTGGCGAGGACGGCGGCCGCAAGTGCCCCGACCGCCTCGGCGTGGACGAGGTTGACCGTGCAGCCGCCGAACCCCGCGCCCGTCATCCGGGCCGCGACGACGCCCGGGACCGTGCCGGCGATCTCGACGAGCAAGTCGAGCTCCGGTGAGCTGACCTCGAACAACTCGCGCAGCGAGGCGTGACTCGCCGCGAACGCCGTGCGGATGCCGACGAGGTCGCCGCCCTCGAACGCCGCGAGCGTCGCGAGGACCCGGTCATTCTCGGCGATGACATGCTCGGCGCGGCGGGCGACGACCGGATCGAGCCCGCTCCGCGCCTCGGCGAGGAGGGCCGCGCTCACGTCGCGCAGCGATCGCACCGACGGGTCCACCCGGCGAATGCCTTCGACTGCCGCTTCACATTGGGCCCGCCGGATGTTGTACTCGGAGCTGCCCAGTCGGCGTGGCGAGCCGGTGTGGCACACGACCAGGCGAAGGCCCGCCGGGATGGCGACCGTCCGCCACTCGGTCGACCGGCAGTCCAACAGGAGGGCGGCCCCCTCGACGCCGCACGACGACGCGAACTGGTCCATGAGTCCGGATTGCACGCCGACGTAGCCGTTCTCGGCCCGCTGGCAGATCCGGGCGAGGGCGAGGCGATCGATCCCGTTCGCAGCGTCGCCGAGAAGCGCCCAGGCCGATGCCAGCTCGATCGCAGCCGACGACGACAGCCCGGCGTTCTCCGGCAGGGTCGAGCCGATGACGCCTCGCAGCCCACTGGTCGGCAGACCGCCCCCGGCCAGGGCCCACGCCGTCGCCGCGATGTAGTCCGGCCACGTGCCGGAGGGTGAGCGCGGGACGTCGAGGTCGAATGCACCGGTATCGTCGTCGTCGAGCCGGGTCAGCTCGACGCGCCGATCGCCGCTCGGGATGTAGGCGATCCGGATCTCCCGGTCGATGGCGGCCGGCAGGACGAGCCCCTCGTTGACGTCCGTGTACTCGCCGATGAGGTTCACCCGGCCGGGCGCCCGGACAATGCGGATGGCCCCGGGGTCGGCGGCGGCCGCGGGCGCGCGGGCAACCAGCTCCGCGCGGAGGTCGTCCGGAGTGAATGCGTCGGTCATCGAGGCTTGCCCCAGCTGACGTATGCTCGCGAGCGATGACCGAACCGACCGGGGACCTCCTCGACGGACCCCACCGCCGCTACAACCCGCTCGCCGACGAGTGGGTTCTCGTGTCGGCCGGGCGCACCCGACGACCATGGCAGGGGTCCCGCGAGGCAGCGCCCGCGGACGACCGGCCGCGGTACGACCCCGATTGTTATCTGTGTCCCGGCAACGGTCGGGCCGACGGATCGGCGAACCCGGACTATGACGCCACGTTCGTCTTCACCAACGACTTCGCGGCGCTTCGGCCCGACAGCGAGATCGGCCGCGTCGAGGAGGGCCTGCTCCTTGCCGAGGGCGAACGTGGGACCTGCCGGGTGGTCTGCTTCTCGCCTCGCCACGACCTGACCCTGGCCATGATGGAGCCGGCCGATGTCGGTCGGGTCATCGACCTGTGGGCAGATCAGACCGCCGAGCTCGGAGCGAGCTATCGCTGGGTCCAGGTCTTCGAGAACCGCGGCGAGGCGATGGGCGCGTCGAACCCCCACCCCCACGGTCAGATCTGGGCGGGGTCCGCCCTGCCGGTCGAGGCCGCACGCGAGGATGCCAGCCAGCGCCGCCACGTCGCGGTCGCGGGGCGCTCGCTGCTGCTGGACTACGTCCGCCAGGAGACGACGGGCCCGAGGGTCGTCGTGGAGAACGACGACTGGCTGGTGGTCGTCCCGTTCTGGGCGGTCTGGCCATTCGAGACCCTGATCGTGGCGAAGGTCCCGGTCGGGCGCCTGCCGGATGTCGGCGCGTCGCAGCGCGCGAGCCTCGCTCCGCTCCTCAAGGAGCTGCTGATCCGCTACGACAATCTGTTCGATACGCCGTTCCCGTATTCGATGGGCTGGCACCAGGCGCCGTTCGACGCGGATCGCCACGACCACTGGCAGCTCCACGCCCACGTCTATCCGCCCCTGCTGCGGTCGGCCAGCGTCCGCAAGTTCATGGTCGGCTACGAGCTCCTTGCGGAGCGTCAGCGCGACCTGACCCCGGAGGAGGCCGCCGAACGGCTGCGGGCCGTCGCGGCTTCTCGCCCGGAGAGGATCCGGGGCTGACTCCGATGTCACGGCCCACCATCCGGCCCCGCAGGCCGTCCGCCCGCGGATGGCCGGATCTGGAGTCGGGCATTGCCGCATTCCAGGACAAGCCGGCCGTCCGCGGCCGGTCCCGCGCGGCTCATCCGCCGCGACCGGGCTGAACGACGATCTTCAGGCCACGCCTCGCCGCGAGGGCGGCGAACGCCTCGGGCGCCTGTTCGAGGTCGACGCGATGGGTGATCAACGCCGACAGGTCGATCCGGCCCGCAGCGGCGAGAACGATCGCTCGATCGAGATCTGCGGCGGTCATCCGGCGACAGAGCACGAGGGTGAGGCCCTTCCGCCGCGCGACCGAGGCCGTGAACGTCGTCCGGTCGCCACCCGGGATCCCGACGAGGACGATGCGTCCGGCCGGCGCCGCGATCCGGATCGCCGCCTCGACGGCCGCTTCGTCCCCGGCGCACTCGAAGACGACGTCGGCCTCGAGGCCCGGCGGTTCGCGGCCTCGAGTCGGATCGTCACTCTGATCTGCGGCGAGCCAGACCCGGCCCGCCCCTGCGCGTCGCGCGGCCTCGACCCGGTGGGGGAGCAGATCGGTGGCCATGATGTCGTCGATCCCGGCCACGCGAAGGGCGCCGACGACGAGCAGTCCGATCGGGCCGCAGCCGACGACCGCTACCCGCATCCCGGCGACGACCGCCCCGAGATCGACCGCGTGGATCGCCACGCCGAGCGCCTCGAGAAGGCTCGCCTCCGCGTCGCCGATCGACTCCGGAACGGGGTGGAGAAGCCGTTCCGGCCAGCTCATGAAGGCGCGCAGGCCGCCGTCCGTCGGTCCGTGACCCGCGAATCGCATGACCGGACAGAGCTCTTCGTGGCCGCCTCGACAGATTGCGCAGTCGCCGCATGGATCGGCCGGATCGAGCACGACCCGTGTTCCGCGCCGTGGACCGTCGTCGATCACTGCCGCGATCTCATGACCGAGGATGAGCGGCCGGTCGACACGCGCCTCACCGATCGCCCCATCGGTGTACCAGTGGAGGTCGGAGCCGCACAGCCCGACCGAGATGACCCGCAGGGCGACCTCGGCCGGCCCGGTCGTCGGGAGCGGCTCCTCGTGGATCCGGACGTCGCCGGGCCCGTGGAGGCGGGCGACGAGCTGCACCGACGGCCTCCTCAGCAGGTCGCTCACGGGCCGGGCCGTGGAGGAGGCCCGGCCCGGCCCGCGCGACAGATCAGGAGTCCTTGTTCTTGCCCCGGACGTCGACGAACACGGCGCCGAGGAGGACGAGGGCCTTGATCGCGAACTGGTAGTCGATCCCGATCCCCATCAGGCCCATGCCGATGTTCAGGACCCCGAGGACGAGCGCGCCGATGACGGCGCCGGCGACCGTCCCGATCCCGCCATACGCCGACGCACCGCCGACGAAGGTCGCGGCGATGACGTCGAGCTCGAAGCCATCGCCGGCCTTTGGAGTCGCCGAGTTGAATCGAGCGGTCGAGATCAGGCCTCCGACCGCCGACAGGACACCCATGTTGATGAACGCAAGGAAGACCATCTGCTTGGTCTTGACCCCGGACAGCGTCGCCGCCTTGGCGTTGCCGCCGACCGCGTAGATCCGCCGGCCGATGACGGTCCGCCCGGTCAGGAACATGTACACCGCGATCAGGACCAGCACGAGAGCGAGGACGACCGGCAGGCCGAAGAACGCCGACAGCCGATAGGCGAGATACATGATGGCGACGATCAGGACGACGTTCCGGGCGACGAACTGGCCAAAGGGCGTGACCTTGAAGCCGTACTTGAGCTGCTCTCGCCGCGCCTGCAGGTCGAGGAAGATCAGGCCGGCGCAGAGCAGGCCCGCCAGGATCAGGGTGGTCAGCTTCAGCTGGTCCGGTCCGAGCGGATCCTGGATCGAGCCGATCGGTTCGGGGATGAACCCGGAGGCGATCGACCGGAAGCTCCCCGGGAATGGCCCGACAGGCTGGCCGTTGAGCATGAACAGCGTCAGGCCGCGGAACAGGAGCATCCCGGACAGGGTCACGATGAAGGACGGGATCCGCATGTAGGCGACCCAGAACCCCTGCCACGCGCCGATGAGCCCGCCGACCAGCAGGGCGGCCAGGACCGCGAGGATCGGATCCAGCTTGTAGTCGACCATCACGACGGCCGCGATCGCGCCGGTGAATGCCGCCACGGACCCGACCGAGAGGTCGATGTGCCCGGAGACGATGATCAACAGCATCCCCAGGGCCATCGCGATGATGTAGCCGTTCTGAAGGAAGACGTTGGTCACGTTTTGCGGCCGGAGCATCGTCCCGCCGGTCGTGAACTGGAAGAACGCGATGATCACGACCAGGGCGACGAGCATCCCGTACTGGCGCACGTTGTTGCGCAGGACGGTCAGAAGGCGCTCGCCACTGTCGGCGGTCGGCGCAGGCCTGGAAGGGTCGGCCGAACCAAGTCCGATCTCGACGTGCGGAGCGCCTTGCTGGGTCATGCGACGATCCCCTCCGAGGCGGCCCGGCCGAGCCGCATGATGGCCTTCATGATCGACTCCTGGGAAGCCTCGGCGGCCGTCATCTCGGCAGCGATCTGGCCGCCGGCCATGACGTAGATCCGGTCCGAGATGCCGAGGATCTCCGGCAGTTCTGACGAGATGAAGATCACCGCCTTGCCCTCCGCTGCGAGGCGATTGATGATCGTGTAGATCTCGAACTTGGCACCGACGTCGATCCCGCGGGTCGGCTCATCCAGGATGAGGACGTCCGGATGAGCAAACAGCCACTTCGACAGGACGACCTTCTGCTGGTTGCCACCGGACAGGTTGACGGCGGACTGCTTGACGCTCGAGCACTTGATCTTCAGTCGGTCGCGGTATTCGTTGGCGACCTTGATCTCGCGCGGCACGCTCAGGACCGATCGGGAGGAAATGCCTTCGAGGTTGGCCAGGGTGATGTTCGTCTTGACGTCATTTATCAGGACGAGCCCGTATGTCTTGCGATCTTCCGTCGCGTAGGCGATCCCGTTGTGAATGGCGTTCGGGATCGAGCTGACGTCGATCTCCTTGCCGTTCTTGAGGGCCTTCCCGCTGACATATCGTCCCCACGATCGCCCGAAGACGCTCATCGCGAACTCGGTCCGCCCGGCTCCCATCAGGCCGGCGATGCCCACGACTTCGCCGGCGCGGACGTTGAGGCTGACGTCCTTGATCACCATCCGATCGTCATAGATCGGATGAGCGACGTTCCAGTTGCGGACCTCGAAGACGACCTCGCCGACCTTGGCATCGCGATCCGGGAAGCGGTGGGTCAGGTCCCGCCCGACCATCCCGCGGATGATTCGATCCTCGGTCACGCCGGCCGACGCGTCCAGCGATTCGACGACGCGTCCGTCGCGAATCACCGTGATCGTATCGGCGATCGACTCGACTTCCTTGATCTTGTGAGAGATCAGCACGGACGAAATGCCCTGGGCCTTGAAGCCACGCAGCAGGCTGAGCAGCTTCTGGCTGTCCGTCTCGTTGAGCGCGGCCGTCGGCTCGTCCAGGATGAGGAGGGTGACCTTCTTGGAGAGGGCCTTGGCGATCTCGACGAGTTGCTGCTTGCCGACGCCGAGCCGTCTGACGGGCGTGTCGGTGAGGTCGTCGAGACCGACCATCTTGAGCAGGTCGCGCGCCCGGGAATGGGCTGCGCTCCAGTCGACCATGCCACGGCGGCCCTGTTCGTTCCCGAGGAAGATGTTCTCGGTGATCGAGAGCTGGGGCACCAGGGCGAGCTCCTGGTGAATGATGACGATGCCGAGGGCCTCGCTGGCCCGGATGTCGGAGAACTGGGCGTCCTTGCCCTCGAACAGGATCTGACCCTCGTACTGGCCGTGCGGATAGACGCCGCTCAGGACCTTCATCAGGGTCGACTTGCCGGCTCCATTCTCGCCCACGAGGGCATGGATCTCGCCGCGGCGGACGGACAGGCTGACGTCGTCGAGGGCGATGACCCCCGGAAACGTTTTCGTGATCCCGCGCATCTCGAGGAGTACGTCGCTCACTCGGACAGCTGCCCCTTCATCAGTGCTTCAGGGAAATGGAACGCGGGTGTGCGTGGTCGTCGACCGCCGCACACCCGCAGGGTAACCGAGTTGCTGTCGCCTACTTGACCTGGTCCGCGGTGTAGTACCCGCTGTCAACCAGTTCCTTCTGGACGTTGTCCTTGGTCACGCTGACCATGTCGAGAAGGAAGGTCGGAACGATCTTGACGGTGTTGTCGTAGGTCTTGGTGTCGTTCACGTCGACCGTCCCGCCCTTGAGCATCTGGTCAGCCATCTTGGCGGCCTGGGCAGCCAGGAGACGGGTGTCCTTGAAGACCGTGGAAGTCTGCTCACCGGCGAGGATCGACTTGACCGACGGGAGCTCCGCGTCCTGGCCGCTGACGCACGGCGCGGGCTTGGCGGCGGAGTAGTAGCCGACGGCCTTGAGCGAGGCGATGATGCCCCGACTGATGCCGTCATACGGAGCGAGGACCGCGTCGACACGGGCGGTCGAGTACTTCGAGCTCAGGATGTTGTCCATCCGGGCCTGCGCGACGGCGCCGTCCCAGCGGAGAGTGCCGACCTCGTCAGGGAACTTCTTCTGGCCACTCTGGACGACCAGCTTGCCGCTGTCGAGGTAGGGCTGGAGGATCGACATCGCGCCATTGAAGAAGAAGTGCGAGTTGTTGTCGTCCGGCGAGCCGGCGAACAGCTCGAGGTTGAACGGACCCTTGCCGTCCTTGAGGCCGAGGCAGTCGACGATCGAGCCGGCCTGGAGGACGCCGACCTTGAAGTTGTCGAAGGTCGTGTAGAAGTCGACGTTCGGCGACTTGTTGATCAGGCGGTCGTAGGCGAGGACCTTGATCTTCGCGTCGGCGGCCTTCTGGAGGGTGTCCGTCAGGGTCGTCCCGTCGATCGCGGCGATGATCAGGAGCTTGGCGCCCTTCGTGATCATGTTCTCGACCTGGGAGACCTGGGTCGGGATCTTGTCCTCGGCGTACTCGAGGTCGGTCGTGTAGCCCAGTGCGGTCAGCGACTTGACGAGGTTGTCGCCGTCGGCGACCCAGCGCTGGGAGGACTTGGTCGGCATGGCGATCCCGATCAGCCCGCCGGCGCCGGCAGCCGTCGAGCCGCCGGTGCCGCCGCTCGCGGCCGGTGTGCTGCAGGCCGCCACGGCAAGCATGCTGACCATCGCGAGGGTGAGAAGTTTCTTCATCGGTGCGCTGCGCTCCTCCAAATGGCGGGGCAGACCGCCCCTGGTCCTTCGGCCGGCGTCTGGCCGTGGAGGCGAGGTCACCCGCGCTGGCGGGCCTTGTGATCCCTGCCGCATCCACGCTCTCAGGAGCACAGCCGTTATCGTTCCCGTGAACGATAACGCTCGCATCCTAGTCTCGCCGTCGTCGGCCGTCAAGCCGATTTGTCAATGGCTGGGCCGATAACGTTCGGTCACGAAACGGAGATGGCCGAGGACCGATCAGATGCCCTTGGCGAGGAGGTGATAGAGGTCGTTCCAGCGAAGGCGGTCGCGGAATGCCTCGAGCTCCGTCGTCTCGTCGATCACCAGGAACTCGATCCCGGACATCGCCGCGAAGTCCCGAAGATGCTCGACCGTGACCGCGAACCCGAGACTCGTGTGATGGGAGCCGCCGGCATGGATCCAGGCGGCGGCAGCGGTCCGGAGGTCCGGTCGTGGTCGCCAGACTGCCCGGGCAACGGGCAGGCGCGGCAGCGGCTGTTCGGCCGGGACGACGTCGACGACCGTCGCGACCATCCGGAACCGCTGGCCCAGATCGGTGATCGAGGCCGCGATCGCCGGCCCGGGATGGGCGTCGAAGACCAGGCGGACCGGGTCGTCCTTGCCGCCGATCGAGAGGGGATGGATCTCGAGACGCGGCCGATCCCCGGCGATCGACTCGCAGACCTCGAGCATGTGGGCGCCGAGGATGAGGTCGCCCGACGCCGCGAGGTGGTAGGTGTAGTCCTCCATGAACGACACGCCGCCCTCGATCCCGACGCTCATGACCTTCATCGCCCGGACCATCGCCGCGGTCTTCCAGTCGCCCTCTGCCCCGAACCCGTAGCCGTCGCGCATCAGCCGCTGGACCGCCAGTCCCGGCAGCTGGCGGAGGCCGTGGAGGTCCTCGAATGTCGTCGTGAATGCGGAGAACGCGCCGTCGCCGAGGAAGCCCCGGAGACCGATCTCGATCCGGGCGCCATCGCGCAACGAGTCCGCCCGGTCGCCGCCCGGCCGGAGGGCCGGGACGACGTCGTATTCGTCGGTATACGCCTCGATCAACCGGTCGACCTCCGCGTCGGTCGCCGCGTCGACACGAGTCACGAGGTCGCCGACGCCGTAGCCGTTGACGGCGAAGCCGAGCCGTCGCTGGGCTTCGACCTTGTCGCCCTCCGTGACCGCGACCTCGCGCATGTTGTCGCCGAAACGGGCGATCCGGCCGGTCTCCCAGTCACGCCTGGCCGAGGCGGCCCGGGTCCAGGCCCCGATCCGTTCCTGCACCTCGGGATCGGACCAATGGCCGACGACCACCTTCCGCTCGAGTCGCAGGCGGGCGGCGATGAACCCGAACTCACGGTCGCCGTGGGCGGCCTGGTTCAGGTTCATGAAGTCCATGTCGATGTCTGCCCACGGGATCTCGCGGTTGTACTGGGTGTGGAGGTGGAGCAGCGGCTTGCGGAGAAGGTCCAGGCCGGCGATCCACATCCTGGCCGGCGAGAAGGTGTGCATCCAGGCGATGAGCCCGACGCACGTCGGGCTGGCGTTGGCCTCGCCCATCAGCTGGCGGATCCCGTCGGGCCCGGTCAGGACCGGCTTGACGACGACGCGGACGGGGATCGCCGCGGCATCGTCGAGGGTCGCCGCGATCGCGGCAGCATGCTCGGCAACGTGCTGGAGCGTCTCCGGGCCATAGAGGTGCTGGCTGCCGGTGACGAACCACACCTCGTTCGACGAGAGATTGAGCACGAGAGGACTCCTCGATCTGGCGGCGGCTACTGTCCGTAGACGGTCGTGTAGCGACGATGGAGCTGCTCAACGACGTCGTCGGACAGGACGTCGGGCGTGCCGATCTGGAGGGCCAGCCAGGAGGTGGCCGCGATGTCCTCGACCATGACCGCGGCCTTGACCGCCGCGGCGGCGGTCGGACCGATCGTGAAGACGCCGTGGTTCTTGAGGAGCACCGCCGGCGACCGTCCGATCCCTTCGACGACCAGGGTGCCGATCGCCTCGTCGCCGATCAGGGCGAAGCCGGCGCACGGAATCTCGCCCCCGAACTCGTCGGCCTGGGCCGTCAGGTAGACCGGGATCGGCCGGCCCACTGCGGCGAACGCGGTCGCATAGCGCGAATGCGTATGGACCACGCCGTTGACGTCGGGCCGGTGGCGATAGATGTAGAGGTGGCTCGCCGTATCCGACGACGGTTTGAGCTCGCCCTCGACGATCGTTCCGTCGATGTCGAGGACGACCATGCTCTCGGCGGTCAGGTCGCCGTAGCGGACGCCGGACGGCTTGATCGCGACGAGCCCCGTATCCGGGTCCCGAGCGCTGACGTTCCCGCCGGTCCACGTGACGAGCCCGTTGCGGGGCAGCTCCTCGTGCAGCCGGACGAGCTCGAGGCGGAGGTCTTCGAGTTGCATCTCAAGCTCCCGAGAGTGTCGCACCAAGGGCCTCAGCGGACGGGTCGGCCGCCCCGCCATCGCGCGCGTCGGCGCGGAGACGCTTCAGCACCTTCATGACGTCGTTGGCGCCCCGCCCGAAATAGTCGTGGAGACGGACGTATTCGCGATACAGCTCGTCGTAGACCACGCGGTTGGCCGCGATCGGCTCGTGGGCGCGGTCCTGCAGACGGGCCATCGCCGCGGACGCGTCCTCGATGGTCGCGTGGCCGCCCGCCGCGACGCCGGCCGCCACCGCCCCGAACATTGCCGAGCCGAGTGCCGGCGTCTGTTCGGACGCGCTCAGCCGGAACGGCCGGCCCGTGACGTCCGCGTAGATCTGGAGCGTGAGCGGGCTCTTGTCGGCCAATCCGCCGCAGGCGACGATCTCGCGGATCGGCACGCCATGGGTCTCGAACGTTTCGATGATCACCCGGGTCCCGAAGGCGGTCGCTTCGATCAGGGCTCGGTAGATCTCCTCCGGCACGGTCGCGAGGGTCGCCCCGACGAGGAGGCCGCCGAGGGCGGCGTCGACGAGGACTGACCGGTTGCCGTTCCACCAGTCGAGGGCCAGGAGACCGGACTTGCCGACCGGCAGGCGGGCAGCCTTCTCCTCGAGGAGACCGTAGATGTCGAGGCCGCGTTCGCGGGCCTCCCGCCGGTAGGCCTCGGGAACGGCGTTTTCGACAAACCAGCTGAAATGGTCGCCGACGGCCGACTGACCCGCCTCGTACCCGACATAGCCCGGGATGATCCCATCCCGAACCTGACCGCACATCCCGGGGACGGACCGCTCGTCGGCCGAGAGGACCATGTGACAGGTCGAGGTGCCCATGATCATCACCATCCGGCCCGGCTCGACGACCGTCGCGGCAGGCACCGCGACATGGGCATCGACGTTGGCGACGGCGACCGCCGTCCCTGCGGGCAGGCCCGTCCACATGGCCGCTTCCTCGGTCAGACGTCCGGCGCGCTCGCCGGCAAATCGGATCTCGCGGCTCATCTTCTCATCGACGATCGTGGCAAGGCGAGGATCGAGCGCCGCGAAGTAGCTCGTGTCGGGAAAGCCGTCGTCCTTCGACCACAGCGCCTTGTAGCCGGCCGTGCAGGCGTTCCGGGTCTCGACTCCGGTCAGGCGCCAGACGACCCAGTCGGCGGCTTCGAGCAGGCGGTCGGCGGCAGCGTAGATCGCGGGTGCCTCGTCGAGGATCTGGAGCGCCTTCGAGAAGAACCACTCGGACGAGATCCGGCCACCGTAGCGATCGAGCCAGGGCTGGCCGGTCGCCTCGGCGACGGCGTTGATCCGATCGGCCTCGGGCTGGGCAGCGTGGTGCTTCCAGAGCTTGACCCAGGCATGCGGGTTGGCGCGGAACTCCGGGATCAGGGCCAGCGGCGTGCCGTCGGCGGTCGTCGGCAGCATCGTGCAGGCCGTGAAGTCGATCCCCAGACCGATCACGTCCGCCGGATCGACGCCCGACTCGCGGAGGACGGCCGGGATCGACTCCCGGAAGACGCGGAGGTAGTCTTCCGGGTCCTGGAGCGCCCAGTCCGGGGGGAGGACGACCCGTCGATCGGCCAGCGGCAGCACATCGTCGATGACGCCGTGCGAATATTCAGAGACCGCCGTGGCGAGCTGCCGGCCGTCGGCCACGTCGACCAGGATCGCTCGGCCGGATCCGGTCCCGAAATCGACGCCGATCGCGAAGCTGGCCACGCTGCCTCCCTGTCCTGCCGGCCGGTCGCCACCCGGTCCGCGCCAGGCCCGGGCCGAAGCCGGGTGGCCGGCGGGGTTGATCGGCGGACGACGTATGTTAGCGTTCCCGCTAACGTTCACGGCGTAGAATAACGTAGCAGTCGCGGACGCTCCGCACAACCCGCCAACCCCGTCCGAGGTCGCTGGATTGTCCCGTCACCACCGCATCACGATCAAGGAGATCGCCGCGATGTGCGGAGTCTCCACCCAGACCGTCTCGCGCGTGATCAACAAGCGCCCGGACGTCTCGCCGGAGACCCGCGCGGCCGTCGAGGCCGCGATCGCCTCGGTCGGCTTCCAGCCCAGCGCCGTCGCCCGGAGCCTCGTCCAGCGCCGCTCGCAGACGATCGGCGTCGTGGTTGCCGGCCTCAAGTACTTCGGCGTCGCCCAGACCCTCAACGGCATCACCGAGGAGAGCGAGGCATCGGGCTACGCCCTCCTGCTGAAGGAGCTGGCCAGCTACGACGACGCCGAGGTGATCCGGGTCGTCGAGTTCCTGCTGGGCCATCGGGTCGAAGGGATCATCTTCGTCGCTCCGGAGATGGGGACGAACATCGCGACCGTCGGGGCGCAGCTGCCGACGTCGTACCCGCCGATCGTCTTCCTCAAGTCCGAGCCGTCCGCCACGTTCTCCACGATCATGATCGACAACTACGGCGGCGCCCGGCTGGCCACGAACCACCTTCTGGCCCTCGGCCGGCGGCGGATCGCCCATCTCGCCGGGCCGCTCGCGTGGCGCGAGTCGCGGGCGCGTCACGAGGGTTGGCGAGACGCCCTCCACGATGCCGGTGTGGAGCCCGGTCCGGTCGTTCCCGGCAACTGGTCCTCCGCCAGCGGTGAGGTCGCCTTTGAACAGATGCTCGAGCTCGCGCCGGACCTCGACGCCGTGTTCGCCGGCAATGACCAGATGGCGCTCGGCATCTTCCACGTGGCGCATCGCCGCGGACTGGCGATCCCGAACGACCTTGCGGTCGTCGGCTTCGACGGCCTGGTCGAGGGAGCCCAGTTCACGCCGTCGTTGACGACGATCAGCCAGCCACTCGGGGAACTCGGCCAGCTCGCCGTGCGCGAGATGCTCCGGCTCGTGGCGAGTGAGCCGGCCCAGGGAATCACCCGCAGCGCGACCCTCGCCACGGAGCTCATCATCCGTGAGAGTGCCCCAGCCGCGGCCAATACGACGACTCGCCGGAGCGCCGGACGGGGCCAGGCGGAGTCGACCCCGATTCAGCCGCGCTGACGTCCGGTGTTGGGAGGTCGGAGGTCGTGAACACGGACCCGGCGCGTGGGCCGACCACGCGGCCCTCGTCGGTCCCGCGGTCTGGGTCGGACCCGCGGTTCGGGCTGTTCCTCAGCCAGGCGAACAAGCCGCTGAGCCAGGTCAACGACGAGTTCCAGATGGCGGAGGACCTCGGCTTCGATCATGCCTGGCTCGTCGATCACCTCATCGATACCGACGGCCCACCGAGCCATCCGATCCTCGAGGCCTGGACGCTGCTGGCCGCCCTCGCCGCCCGGACGTCCCGGATCCGCCTCGGCGTCCTCGTCACGAGCAACACGTTCCGTCATCCGGCCGTGCTCCTCAAGGCGGCCGTCACGGTCGATCACATCAGCGGCGGCCGGCTGATCCTGGGTCTCGGCACGGGCTGGCACGCCGACGAGCACCGCAGGTACGGCCTGGCGCTGCCGGAGCCCGCGGAACGGGTCGACCGGTTCGCGGAGTCGGTCGAGCTGATCAGCCTGCTCATGTCCCAGGAGCGGACGACGTTTCGCGGCGACCACTACCAGCTCGACGACGCTCCGCTCGAACCGCGACCCGTCCAGAAGCCCCGGATCCCGATCCTCATTGCCGCTCATCGGCCGCGGATGCTCCGCCTCGCCGCCCGTTTCGCGGACCAGTGGGACACGTTCGCGGCGATGCCCGAGACCGCGACCGACGGTGTCGAGACGGCGCTCGCCGACCGGATCCGCTACCTCGATGAGGCCTGCCGCTCGATCGGTCGCGATCCCGCCGAGATCCGCCGATCGACGTGGACGACCGCGGCGGCCCTCCGCTCCGAGGACGCTTACGTCGACTTCGTCACCCGCCATCGGCAGCTCGGCTTCACCGATTTCTCGACGGTCATGCCGGCGACCGGCGACCTGGCCGTGCTGCGGCGCGTCGCCGAAGGGGTGATTCCGGAGATGCGGGCCGGGCGACTCTGAGGGCTGCGGTGCGCGCTCAGCCGGCTCGGCCGGTGGCGGCGACGACGGCACGGGTGAGCCGGTCCGTTCGCAGGGCGTCGGCATAGGTCGACAGGACGCGGGTCGGATCGCCCGCCTCGACAGCGTCGAGGAAGATCGCGGCCTGGGCTTCGTAGGGGTCGCGGCCGGGTGGCACGGTCGCACGGGACCGGCCGTCGTCGAAGACGACCTCCCAGCTGCCGGGCGCGTCACCGACGCGGCGGATCGTGATGAGCAGGTCCGCTGCCGCGAGCTCGACCTCGACGACCGCGGAGGCCAGTCGCCGGGTGTTGGCAAAGCTGCCGACGGCGCCGCTCTCGAAGCGCAGCACCGCCGCCGTGGCGTCGACGACGTCCGCGCCGGCCGGGACGACGGGCTCTTCCCTGGTCGAGGTGGCGCCGATCACCGTTGCCTCGCCGACGAGGGACCGGGCGAGATCGTAGAAGTGGGTTGCCTGCTCGACGACCTGGCCGCCGCCGACCTTCTCGCGCAGCCACCAGGCCGGGGCCGGCGTGCCCGACAGCCAGCGGGCGGTCACGAGATGGACGGGCTGACCGGTGAGGCGCTCGCGGACCTCGACGAGCGCGTCGAGAGCACGGAGGTGGTATCCGACGGCCGCGACGATGCCCCGCTCGGCGACGCCTGCGGCGATCCGGGCCGGACCGGCGGCGTCGGTGGCGGCGAGCGGCTTCTCGGTCAGGAACGGGATGCCCCGCTCGACGAGCCGGTCCAGCACCGCGATCGCGGCCGACGGCGGGACGGCGACCCAGACGACGTCCGGGCGCTGCTCATCGAGCATCCGCCCGACGTCGACGTAGGACGGTGCGCCACGCGGCTCTGCCATCGCCCGGGCGCTCTCCTCACGCGCCGACGCGATGCCGACGAGCCGGGTCCGGCCGAGCCGGTCGAGCGCCGCGAGATGGGCCGGCGTGATCCAGCCCGCGCCGATCATTGCCAGCCGGAGCTCGCCGTCCGTGGTCGATCTCGATCGGGCGCTCGCCATTCGGCCTCCTCGGCGGGTCTCGACCGGCGCCAGGTTGCGCCGCCACCACGCCAGACGCGGATCGTGCCACAGCCCGGACGCGCTCGGGTCGGGCTGTGGCGCGGCCGATCTTCCACGCCGGACTGGCGTGCGGTCGGGGCAGGACGCTGACCCACCCGGCGCTGATGTGGCTACGGCGCCGCCGACGCCCCCGCGGCGGACGATGAGCCGGGGCTCGCGACCGGCCAGGTCGGATCGGCGCCCGGTGGCCCGAACACGACCTTCGCCATCTCCCGGATCCTGGCCGGGACCGGGACGAAGATCGAGCCGTACTGGCTCGAGGCGCCCCGGATCTGCGGCGAGCCGAGGACCAGCTTCATCGTCGATGACCCGCCGATCTGCTCGGCCAGGGCTGCGAGTTCCGGGAGGCGGTCGGGCGGCAGGTCCGTCCGGACCGTGGCGCCGACCGCATGGAGCAACTTCGGCAGGCTGATCAGGATCCCCGCCCCGACGGCGCGGTTGCGGAGCGCGACCAGGACCTCCTGCTGGCGGGCGGCGCGGGTCAGGTCGCTCTCGCCGGCCGACTTGCGGATCCGGGCATAGGCGAGGGCGTCCGTTCCGTCGAAATGGTGAGGCCCCGGCTGGACGGACCAGCCTCGCTTGCCGTCGAGGCCCGGATAGCGCGGGTCGTCGAGTGCCTTCCTGACGACGATGTCGACGCCGCCGACGGCATCGATCATCGCCGCGAACCCGCCAAGATCGACCTTGGCGTAGTAGTGGATCGGGATCCCGAACAGTGCCCCGATGGCGTCCTCGAGGGCGCGGATCCCACCACGTTCAACATCCTTCGGATGGCGATCGGCCCAGCTCATCAGCGAGTTGAGCTTCGGCCCGAAGATGCTGCCGTTGCCGAGTGGGACGCTGGCGAGGTCGCGTGGGATCGAGACCATCGACACGGTCCGTCCGACAGGGTCCAGCGAGACCACGATCATCGAGTCCGTCAGCGCCTCCGTCCGGCCGGGCGCCGAGTCGACCCCGATCAGCAGGACGTTGAGGCGCTCGCCCTCGGCGGGCGGTGGCGCGCTCGAAATCGAACGGACGGCCGACCCGGAGAAGATCTGGCCGAACATCGCCTGGGCCGCGGTGCCGTAGCTCCAGGCGAGGAGGTGAGGCACGGCGGTGGCGACGAGCAGGACCGCGAGGCCCATCGCGCCGAGCCGCCCGGGGCGCAACGGATAGCGTCGATCGAGGAAGGCGTGCAGGACGGCGACGGCCCGCCAGCCGAGGATGACGACGTTCACGACGAGGAGGACGCCGAGCACGGACGGCGCGATGACCCGGGCGATCAGCATCGTCGGCCGGTCGCTCTGGGCGGTCAGCCAGGCCATCCCGATCACGGCCAGCGTCGGAAGGCCGAACAGCAACGCCGACCGGAGCCGGCCGTTGATTGCCTGCCCGAACCCCGGCAGCAGCGACGAGGCGATTGCGGCGAGGAGGCGGCGCCGGTCGGTCGGACGGCTGTCCGGTCGCGCGCCCTGGGCCGGCTGGGCGCCGTGGGCCCTGGATGATGGCGAACCGGTGGGATCCCCTTGGTCGACCTCGATCGATCGGCGCTGCGACCGCATCGGGCGAGCGTGGTCGGCGGCGGTCGGACGGCGGGCCCGGAGCGGCGGGGCAGACGGATCGCGCACGGAAGGCTCGGCCATCGCGGGGAGTGTAGCTGCAACCCCGGCACGTTGCCGCGCTCGGCGGGGCGTGAAGGCGCTTCACGAGCGACCCGCGGCGGACATGGTGACGCCGGGCGATCGATCAGCCTGCCAGTGATCGCCCGGCGTCGTGTCTGTGACGCGCGACGGTCGCCGACTGTTCCGCGACGAATCACCAATCGCTTCGCTCGACCTCGAGCCCACGCATGTCGTCCTCGGGAAACCGCCGGATGTCAGGGCAACCGGAAGACGTGGCGGACGCGCCGTCAAGGGGCGCGGAACGACGGCGCCGTTCCGATACCGCTCATAGTTCGACTGAGTCGGTCGATGAACTCCTCGTACGACGCCGGCGGGTTGCCGTCAGAGAGCGCCGCACCGATCCGCGACTTCATCTCCGAGCTGAAGGCGGCGGCCGCCTCGTCGAGGAACGCCGGCATCGTGCAGTTCTGCAGGATGCCGAGACGGATCATCCGGTCGGTGAGCGCCGTCGTGATGACGATGCCGCGGTGCTGGATCCGTATCGATCGGCCTTTCCCGGCCACGCCGTCAGGGCCGTTGATGATGTCGAGCATGGCCGCGTCGATCGCGGTCCCGAACTCGGCCGCGAGCGTGTCGCATGTCGTCGCGACAAAGGACGGGATCGGGTCGCAGCCGCCGATGTCGGTCGACACGCCGTTGCAGAACGATTCCGTCGGTCTGGCTGACGTGGATGCCGGGCCGCAGCCCCCGAGGATGACGGCGATGACGACGATGACGACTGTGGACCGCAGGGAGGTCCGCCGGCGAACCGTCATGTTGATCACCTCCTCGGGGGCGTGCGCGGATCAGCCGGCTAGCAGGTGTGGAACGTCCTGCCGCCGGACGTCGTGACCAGGACCGGATCCATCACGTCGGACTTGGCCGTCACCGTCTCCAACGTGACCGAGCCTCGTGTTCCGGACTTGTCCGTGAGGTTCAGCTCCGCTTCGGCGATGTTCTTGTACGTGAACGAACCTTTTGCGTTCATGTAGAACTCGAGCTCACCTGAATAGGTGACCGTCTTTGTCCCGGTCGCCGCAAAGCCGACCCGGTACCAGACTTCCCAATAGTTGTCATCGGCGCCGATGCAGTCGCCAAGGGCGGTGCCGCTGGACGGGAGCAGCTTCCAGGGTTGGCTGTTGACCGAGAAGCACCAGAACTCCGGGCACTTGTAGCGGAACTGGGTCTCGATCCAGCAGGTGCTGATGCCGGCCGGGCAGTCGTGCGGGTAGCTGATACGGGTGGTCGGCCGGCCGTCGGCGGTGACGGCCAGCTCGGTGATGCTGTTGCGGTTGCCGAGGTCGCCGATCTCGCCGTCGACGGCAAGCACGCCGGTCGGCAGAATCAGCAAGGCGAACAACACGAGGATCGGAGCGGCCCGCAAGACGGGCGAATGGTTTCGCAAAGTCGTGGCTCCCAGGCGGGAGGCGTTCGATGGCCGGTTGCGCAACTGGCGCGAACCATCGCAAAGCGCTCTTATCCAGGGCTTGATCGCAGCAACCTGCGACTTATCAGGCGCATTGGATCTTGTCTCGGATGAGAGGTCGAATCAGGCGGTCTTCGTCCCTGCAGCGTCGAGGGCCAAGGCCCGCTGGACCGCGACTGCCCGAAGGTCGGGCTCAACCGCGACCGGCCGCCCGCGATCCGGGCCTTGGTTGCCACACCGTTGGTGATCGCCGTCCAGTCTCCTTCGGGGCGAACGCCATCGCCCTCTTGCTTGCCGCCGCACGAGCGAACATGTGCACATGCGTGCCTTCATGACCCGCCTCGATCCCCGTCGTGCTCCGGCCGTCGTGTTGTTGCTCGCGCCCCCCGTCCTGCTGGTGCTGATCGTCGGGCTGACACCGGAGCCGACCAGGCTCATCTTCGCGGGCGACCTTTCTGTCTACCGCAGGTACGGCCTCCAGGTGCTGGGGGGATCGATCCCGTACCTCGACTTCCATGTGGAGTACCCGCCGCTCGCTCTCGTGCCGATGACCCTGCCCCTTCTGGCGCTGCCGCCCGGCGGGATCGACGACCTCGGCTACATCTGGCGGTTCACCCTTGCCCAGGGGGCGCTCGCGGCCGCCGTCGGCTGGCTGCTCTTCGAGGCCACCGGCAGGTCG
>DATAIW010000457.1:0-3160 GCA_036262455.1 Candidatus Limnocylindrales bacterium
GACGAAGCGCGCCTGCTGTCGACCGGCCTGCGAGTCGTGCCAACCGAGGCGCTCCCGATCCGTCAGCATTCGGTCGATGTCCAGCGCACCCGTTGCCGAACCCGTCGTCGCCCTTCCGGCCCGCTCGGCCCGCCCGAACCCCGACGTCACCCTCTGGCTGCTGTCGATCGCCCACGCGGTCAACCACGCCCAGGCCGTGCTCCTGCCGTTGATCTACCTCAAGATCATCACCGAGTTCGGGGTGACCGAGTCCCAGGTCGCCTACCTGGCCGCGATCGGCTCGCTCGCGAGCGGCGTCGTCCAGCTGAGCTACGCCAAGCTGACCCGGGTCGTCTCGCGGCGGATCCTCCTGACGACCGGCGGCGTGCTGTTCGGGGCCGGGTTCGCGGCGCAGGGCCTGATGTCGAGCTTCCTGCCGTTCGGCCTGGTGAACGTCGCGTCGCGGATCGGCGGCTCGCCGCAGCATCCGGTCGGCAACGGACTGCTCGCCGAGCAGTTCCCCGAATCCCGCCGCGGATTCGCCATCAGCGCCCACATCAGCGGCGGCAACGTCGGGACGGTCGTGGTCGCCCTCGTCGGAGCCGGCCTGATCGCGACGATCGGCTGGCGCTGGGTCGTGGTCGTGTTCGGCGTGCCGGCGGTCCTGATCGCCCTCGCGATCCTGCTCTTCGTCCGGGAGTCGGGTGTCGACCGCCGGGCCGCGTCCGAGCACGGATCGGTCCGCGAGGCGTTCCGGACCGTGCTCCGCGACCCGTCGCATCGCTGGATCTATCTCGCGTCCGTCCTCGGCGGCGGCGGCCGCGGGCTCGGCGTGGTCAACCTGTTCGCGCTCCTCTACCTGACGAGCGTCATCGGGCTGCCGGAAGCGACGACCGGCCTGATGTACGGCGTGCTCATCGTCCTCTCGGTGCCGATGCCGCTGATCGCCGGCTGGCTGTCCGATCGGGTCGGCCGACGGCCGGTCATCGTCGGGGTGTACGTCGGCGGCGCCATCGCCTTCGTCGTGTTCCTGCTCGCGGGCTCGGCCATGGCCGGGCTGTGGCTCGGGATCCTGCTGATGGGCCTCTTCAGCTTCGCCGAGTCGCCCCAGCTCCAGGCCCTCCTCGCCGACATCGCGCCGCCGACGGTCCGCGACGCCTCGTTCGCGCTGTACTTCACGCTCGCGTTCGGCGTCGGGTCGCTGTGGACCGCGCTCTACGGCGGGATCATCGACGTGCTCGGCGATCAGGCCGGGCTGCCGATCGTGTTCTGGCTGATGGCGTTCTCGTTCGTGCTCGCCGCGCTGGCCGTCATCCCGATCCGGGAGCCGCGCCGGGACCGCGCCCCTGCGCCGGCCGATCTGGACTGACGCCACGATCGATCGGGCGTCGTGGTGGATCGCCTCTGCTATGATCGGCAGGCCCTGTGACAACGGGCATCCGGTCGGGGCGTGGCGCAGCTTGGTAGCGCGTATCGTTCGGGACGATAAGGTCGTGGGTTCAAATCCCGCCGCCCCGACCAACAGACCTGCCGGTCCGCCGGCGCGTCCAATCTCAGACGGCTCTCAGCGGCCGTCCGGACCGTGAGGCCAGATGCCCACTCGACGGACCAGCCCGCGTCGCACGGCGACACGACCCGGCGGACTCTACGAGCGCACCCCGGAACCGCCGTTCGACGACGCCGACGACGCTCCGGACGCCGGGTTTCTCCAGATTGCCGCTCCGTGGCTGGCGCTGCTCGCCATCGTCCTGGCCGCAGGCGCGGTCGGCTATGTCGTCTTCGGCCGTTCGTCGGACGGGGACCTCACCGCGTGCCGTTCGGCTGCCTGGGGGTCGATCCCCGACACGAAGCTGCTGCCGACTGGCTGGTCCATCGGCTCGACCGACCTGAGCGCCAACGGGATGACGATCTCTCTCCTGGGTGCGACCGCTCCCGACGCGACCGACCAGCCTGTCGTCGTCGTGAGCGTGACCTGCTACGGCGGAGCGGCCGAGACCGCCCTCGACGCGAACCGCGACGCAGCGGCCGCGGCGCGCGCCACCGTGGCGCCCCGGACCGCCGCCGGCGACGCGTACGACGTCGACAACCCCGCGACGGGCGGAACGACAACGTTCTTCCGGGTGGGCGGGCTGGTCGCCCAGGTCGCCGATTCCGGCACCGTCGCCCAGGCGGATCGCGAGGCGATCACCGCCGCATTCGCGAATGCGATGGGCGACCGGAACGCGGCCGGGATCGGCGCGGCCCGCCCGACCGACGGCGCGACTGCGAGCGAAGAGCCACTCGGGTCGGACGATCCGGGCGCCGTGGACCCGTCCTCGTCGCCGTTCGCGGCCGATCTCGAGGCCCTCCTCCCGAAGTCGATCATGGACAACACCTCGACCGCGTCGCCACCGCCGGCGATCCCGCTCACGACCCAGAGCGCCAGCGCGACCGACGTCTTCGGCGGGGATCCCAATGCGCGAGCGCTCGCGGCCCGGATCCGGGCCCTCGGGGCGACGCTGGACCAGCTCCAGATCGCACAGGCCTTCGACGACACGGGCGCCTTCGACATCTCGATCATCGCCTTCCGCCTGCCGAAGGCCGACCTGGCCAAGCTCCGGGCGGCGGTCATCGACACGTGGCTGTCGGCGAGAGCCGAAGGCGTGAAGACGACCACGATCACGCTCGGTGGCAAGAGCGTCACCAAGGTCGACTACGGCGACGGGAGCACGATCGAGTACGTCTACGCCAAGGCCGACTACGTGATCGTCATCGATACGTCCGATCTCGACGTCGCGACCCAGGCGGCGGCCCAGCTCAAGTAGGCGTGCGCGCGGCGACGCTTCGGCGGCACCGCCGCAGCGTAAGCCTCATCTACTTCTTCGCCGGCATCGCCCCGGCGTGGGCGAGCCCTCGCTCGACCCAGCCGCGGAGCGCCGCATCATCCGCGACGTCCCGTGCCGGGATCACGACGAACGACTTCATTGGCTTGCCAGGCATCGGCTCGAACGACCCGGCGCCGGCAACTTTGGCGGCCTCGATCTGTTCGTCGGGCAGGCGAACCACCCAGCGGTCGGCGAACAGGCCCGTGGCCATGTTGCCGCCGACGAACGCCGCCGGGTAACCGAACATCTTCTTCTGGACCGCATCCGGGTACCCGGCCATGACCGCCGCGAAGCGCTCGACGAGCTCCGGCGGGGAC
>DATAIW010000458.1:0-2572 GCA_036262455.1 Candidatus Limnocylindrales bacterium
TCGGTGTAGACGCCGAGCATCCGGTAGTTCTCCGGGTTGCCGAGGAGGATCCGCCCGAGGATCGGGATCACCCGCTTCAGGTAGAAGAGGTAAGCGAGCCGCAACGGCGGCCAGCCGGGAACCGACACTTCGATCAGCGAGTAGCGCCCGCCCGGCCGCAGCACCCGCGCGAGCTCTGCGGCGAACCGGGCCCGGTCAGGGACGCTCAGGGTCTTGACCCCGAACAGGCAGACGACCGCGTCGGCCGAGGCGCTCGGCAGCCCGAGCTCCAGGAGGTCGCCCTCGATGACCTCGACCCGCCCGTCGGGGTGGCGCTCGAGCCGGCGCCGGGCGTGGCCCAGCATGCCCGCCGACAGATCGACCGCGACGAGCCGCCCCGGCCCGCCGACGCGATCGAGGATGGGGCTCCAGCCCTCACCCATGCCCGTCATCCAGTCGTGGACCGCATCGCCCGCTCGGAGGTCGAGCCGCCCGACCGCCTGGAGCCGCCAGCGCCGCGAGAATCCGAACGACGTGATCAGGTTCGTGCGCTCGTACGAGCCGGACATCTCGTCGAACAGGGTCCGGACGTAGCCGGGATCGTAGACGTCGACGACCGCCGGGTGGCCGGCGCCGGGCGGGCGGATCGGCGGCAGGCCCGCCGGCGGCGTGCTCAGGTCCGCTTGCGCTCCAGATCCAGGAATGGGAGGTCGACGACGACCGCCGGAACACGGCCGCGACGGCCCTCGACCGACCACTCGACGTCGAGCTTCGAGCCCGGCGCCTCGTGGGTCGGCGGCACCGACGCGAGGGCGATCGCCTGCTTGAGGATCGGGCTCCAGCCGACCGACGTCGCCTTGCCGACCTGGCGGCCGCCGACGAACACCGGCCGAGGCGAGCGGTCGACCACCGGCGAGATCGCCGGCGGCAGGCCCTGCGCGCTGAACAGGCCCTCGATCCCGTACCAGTCGAGCTCGAGCCCGACGAGCCGGCGGGCCGGGCCGCCCGATCGGGCCTCCCGCTCGAGCGCGAGCCGCCCGACGAAGTCGGCCTTGTCGAACGTCACGAGCCGGCCGAGGCCGATCTCGGCGGGGCTGTAGTTCTGCTCCGGGTTCATCGCGTGGCGGGCGGAGGTGTAGTCGACCTCGAGCAGGATCAGCCCGGCCTCGAGCCGGACGACGTCGAGGGCGAGCATCCCGGCCGGTCGGATGGCGTGGTCCTGGCCCGCGGCCCAGAGAGCGTCCCACAGCGCGACGGCCTGCTCGGCGTCGATCCACAGCTCGTAGCCGAGGTCGCCGGTGTAGCCGGTCCGCGAGACGTCGAGCTTGACCTTCTTCCGGCCGACCTTGAGCGCCGTCGTCCGGCGGCGGAAGTAGCCGAGGTCGGCGAAGGACTCGCCCGTGATGGTCTCGAGGACGGCCCGCGACTGCGGTCCCTGGAGGGCGACGGCGGCGGTCCGCTCGGTGACGTCGTCGACCGTGACATCCAGCCCGGCGCTGTTCATCCGGAGCCAGCGGAGCTGTGGATCCGCCGCGGTCCAGCGGAAGGATCCGTCGTCGAGGCCATGGATGGTGCCGTCGTCGATGACCTTGCCGTGCTCGTCGCACCACGGCGTGTAGAAGACGCGGCCGGGTGTCAGCTTCGTCGCGTCGCGGGTGATGACCCGATCGACCAGGCGACGGGCGTCCGGTCCGCCGACGACGTACTTGAACAGCGGGCTGACGTCGATGAGGGCGGCCGCTTCACGGATCGCGTTGTACTCGATGTCGTGGGCGTCCGCATAGCTCGAGGAGGCGAAGTAGCCCGACCACTCCCGCCATTGCTGTTTGCGGTTGAGCGGCGATGTGGCGGGATGGAACGCGGTTCCGACGCTCACGGGCGGGTGGACCTCCGGCGACTGGCGAGGTTCCAGTATGAATGATTGTTATGCACTCGGAGCGGTCGTCGCGCCCCGTGCCGCACGGCACCGGCGATCGCTTGCGTCAGGTCGCCCGGTCGCTCCGGGCGCGGATTGCAGCCCGGACGGCGAAGCAGGTCGCGGCGACCATGACCGCGACGACGCCGAGCCAGGTCAGCGGTGTGCTCGATCCGAGGATGCCGTCGGAACCCCAGAACGCCGCCGGGGACGCCACGGCGAGGGCGGCGCCCCACAGGACGACCGCGGCGGCGACCACGGCCATCGCGACGGCGGTGACGAGAGCCGGGGTCGTGGCCCGACGATAGAGCGACCCGTCGACCTCGGCGTCGAGGGCGGCCGCGCTGACCGCGACCGTGCTGGCGAGCGCCGCCACGATGAAGACGCCGACCCAGACGAGGAAGATCACGATCCGCCAGGGATCCCCGGCCGGCGGGTCGCCGAGCGCGATGAGCAGCGCCGTCAACGCGACCCAGACCGCGAGCGAGATCGGTGGCACGGCCAGCAGGCCCAGGTTGCGCCAGCGCCGGCGTTCGACGGCCGTCCGCGCGATCGCGATCGCCATCGGGACGCCGGCGACGACGACGGCGATCAGGCTGACGATCGCGCCCCCGACGACGGCCGCGTAGGTCCAGCCGACAGCCGGCTGGTCGGCGGCGCTGGTGGTGAACGGCGGCC
>DATAIW010000459.1:0-7990 GCA_036262455.1 Candidatus Limnocylindrales bacterium
CGCGGGCACGGAGGTCGGCGACGCGATCGTCGACAACCCCGACGTCGCGGTGATCTCGTTCACCGGCTCGTCGGCGACGGGCCGCCACATCGCCGTCCACGCCGGCCGCCAGCTGAAGCGGCTCAGCCTCGAGCTCGGCGGCAAGAACGCGATCGTCGTCATGGCCGACGCGGACCTCGATCTCGCCACGGACGGGATCGTCTGGTCGGCGTTCGGGACGACCGGCCAGCGCTGCACGGCGGCCAGCCGGGTCGTCGTCGAGCGGGCGGTCGTCGAGCCATTGCTCGAGCGGCTGGAGGCCCGGTCGCGGACCCTCCGTCTCGGGTCCGGGCTGGACGACGCGGTCGACGTCGGGCCGCTGATCAACGTCGCCGCGGTCGACAAGGTCGGGCGGTATGTCGGCATCGGGCGGGGTGAGGGCGAGCTCGTCCTCGGCGGCGAGGCGGCACGGGACGGAGCGCTGGTCAACGGCCATTTCTTCGCCCCGACGATCTTCCGCGATGTCGCCCCGATGGACCGGATCGCCCAGGAGGAGATCTTCGGCCCCGTCCTGTCGGTGATCGCCGTCGACGACTACGCGGCCGCGACGACCGCGGTCAACCAGACCCGCTACGGGCTGAGCTCCTCGATCTTCACCCGGGACGCGAATACCGCCTTCCGGGCGATGCGCGACTTCGAGACCGGGATCGTGTACGTCAACGCCGGCACGACCGGAGCCGAGACGCATCTCCCGTTCGGCGGCTGGAAGGAGACCGGCAACGGCCACCGCGAGGCCGGGCATGCCGCCCTCGACACGTTCACCGAGTGGAAGTCGATCTACGTCGACTTCAGCGGGAGGCTACAACGTGCCCAGATCGACAATCAGGAATAGGCCATGGGTCGCACCGAGGTCCGAGGGGGAGCTCCGCGACCCCATCGGCCCGAGGTTCGACAACCAGGAGTAGCAGTGGGGGAGCGCTCGCCCGCGCCGACCATCGAGATCCGGCCGGTCACCCACGACGATCTCGAGCGCCTGATCGACATCTACCTCGACACCGCGATCCACCACGCCGCCATCGATCCCGCCTGGTTCCAGGTGCCCGCCCGCGACGATGTCGCGGTCCGCCTCCGGCGCCGGATCGACGGCCGCGGGGAGGACGGCGAGTACGTCGCGGCGATGCTCGACCGGCAGATGGTCGGCTCGGCGACGATCTCCGTCGAGGACGCGCCTCACCCGGGCTCGATGATGCGCCCGATCCGCACCGCCGAATTCGGCGTGTCGGTCGTCGACGGCCATCGTGGGCTCGGCATCGGCCGGGCGCTGATCGGCCATCTCGAAGGCTGGGCGGCCGACCACGGCGTCGAGCGGATCATCCTCAACGTCGCCGAGGCGAACACGGGCGCCATCCGCCTCTATCACGAGCTCGGCTATGTCGATTACGACCGGGCGATGCGCAAGGACATCGGCCCCGCGTGACGACCTTCGACGATGTCCGGCGGATCGCGCTCCTCCTGCCCGAGGCCGAGGAGCGCCTGACCTGGGAGACCGACATCACGTTCCGGGTCCGCGACAAGATCTTCGCAATCGGCGGTGAGGGAGCGACCGCGGTCTCGATCAAGGCCGGCCTCGAGACCCAGGCCGAGCTGGTCGAGATGGACCCGGCGACCTTCGCGAAGTCCGCCTACGTCGGGCGGTTCGGCTGGGTCACCGTTCAGCTTGACCGGGTCGACCCCGCGCTCCTCACGAGCCTGCTCCGCGAGGCATGGCGGCGGACCGCGCCGAAGCGCCTCGCCGCCACCCTGGAGGACTGAGATGACCGCCCCCGACCAGACCCTCCCCGAGCACGTCAAGCGCAACCGGGCCGCCTGGGACGAATGGGCGCCCGAATACGTCGCGAACGGCGAGGTGAGCTGGCGCCTCGAGCCCGGCGAGGAGAAGTGGGGCGTCTGGGACATCCCGGAGCGGGACGTTCGCCTCCTGCCCGACGATCTCGCGGGCAAGGACACGATCGAGCTCGGCTGCGGCACCGCCTACGTCTCCGCGTGGCTGGCGCGGCGCGGGGCCCGGCCGGTCGGGATCGACAACTCCGAGCAACAACTCGCCACCGCCCGTCGCCTCCAGACCGAGCATGGCCTCTCGTTCCCGCTGGTCCACGGCAACGCCGAGGCCGTTCCATATCCCGACGCCAGCTTCGACCTGGCGATCTCCGAGTACGGCGCGTCGATCTGGGCCGACCCCCATCGCTGGATCCCGGAGGCGGCTCGTCTCCTCCGGCCGGGCGGCCGGCTGATCTTCCTCATCAACGCCACGCTCCTGATGCTGTGCATGCCCGACGAGGAGCGGCCGGCGACCAATGAGCTCGTCCGGCCGCTGCGCGGCCTCCATCGGCTCGAGTGGTCGAGCGACCAGTCGGTCAACTTCGCCCTCGGCCATGGCGACTGGATCCGCGTCCTCCGGGGGAGCGGGTTCGCGATCGAGAACCTCGTCGAACTCTGGCCCGCCGAGGGCGCGACGACGACGTTTCCGTACGCCACCCTCGAGTGGGCGCGGCAGTGGCCGACCGAGGAGGTCTGGATCGCTCGCCGGGAGGGCTGAGCGTCGACACGGAATCCGGCGGAGGGCGGGCCGCCGCCAGCCATGTCGGGTACCCTGACCGCCGCGATGCTTCTGCCCGACCCGTCACCGCGCAGCACCAGGCGACCGCCGTGGACGGCGCGCGTGGCGGGTTGGAGCGCCCGGCATCGGTGGCCGGTCTTCGCCCTCTGGTTCGTGGTCACGATCGGGATCTTCATTGCCAGCCTGGCGGCCGGTGGGACGCGCGCGGTCGAGGCGGTCTCGAACGACCAGCGAGCCAAGTACGAGGCGGGCGAGGCCTACGTCGTCTACGCGGAGGCCAACGCGTCGGTCGGTCAGCAGGAGCCGGCCTCGCAGCAGTTCCTGATGCTCGTCTCGAGTCCCGATCGGACCGTGGACGATCCGGCGTTCGCCACCGACGTCGCGGCGATCACCGCGCGCCTCGCCGCCCTCCAGGCGACGGTCGATGGGGTGACCGGGCCGGTGATGGAGCAGCTCGTCGACCCGATCGGCGTACCGGCCGCGGCCGGTCTCGTGTCGGCCGATCGCACGACCGTCCGGCTCGTCGGCCGGGTGCCGGGCGACGGCGCGATTCTCGCCAGCCGGCTCAAGCCGTTGCCGAAGGCGATCGACGACATCAAGGCTGCCTATCCGGCGTACCGGATCCACGGTCTCAGCAACACCCTGGCGAACAACGAGATCAGCGCGCTCATCACCGACGGACTGGATTCGTCGCTGCGGCTGACCATCCCGCTGACGTTCGCCATCCTGCTGGTCGCCTTCGGGGCCGTCATCGCCGCGGTCATCCCGCTGGTCCTCGCGATCACCGCGCTCCTCGCCGCGTTCGGGATTCTCGGCCTCTACAGCCAGGCGATCTCCGCGGTCAGCCCGTACGCGAGCCAGCTCGTCGTCCTGATCGGGCTCGCCGTCGCGGTCGACTACTCGCTATTCATGGTCACCCGGTTCCGGACGGAGCGCCGCCACGGCCGCTCGAAGCTGGCCGCGATCGACGTCGCCAGCAACACCGCCGGTCGGGCCGTGTTCTTCTCGGGTCTCGCGGTGATGATCTCGATCGGCGGCCTGTTCCTGCTCGACGACCCGCTGTTCCGATCGATGGCCGTCGGCACGATCTCGGTCGTGTTCGTCGCGGTCGTCGGCTCGCTGACCTTCCTGCCGGCAACGCTGGCGATCCTCGGCGACGGGGTGAACCGGCTGCGGATCCCGCTGGTCGGCCGCGACCGACCCGAGGGACACGGCCTGTGGGCGTCGCTCGTCCGGGCGGTCATGCGCCGGCCGGTGATCGCCGCGGTGGCCGCGGCGGGTCTCCTGATCGTCGTCGCGACGCCGGTGACCCGACTCCAGATGGGCGTCCTGAACGACCTGACGGCCTTCCCCGACTCGCTCGACAGCGTCCAGGCGGTGAACCTGCTCAACGAGAAGTGGCCCACCGGCTCCGATCTCGATCTGTCGGTGGTGGTGACCCGCGCCGACGAGGCGCCGACGAAAGCGGCGATCGAGAAGATGACGTCGGCCGCGCTCGCGATCCCGGGGTTGAGCGGCCCGCCGACGACGACGATGTCCTCGGACGGGCACGTCGCATTCATCAACTACATCATGGCCGGGAGCAGCAACGACACCCACAACCGCGACATCGTCCGCGAGGTCCGCTCGCAGGTCGTGCCGACCGCCTTCGCCGGTCTGGCGGGTGTTCGCGCCCTCGTCACCGGCGACGCCGCGTACACCGTCGACATCGTCGACTTCTACGCCCGCGGGATGCCGCTGGTGATGGTCTTCGTCCTCGCCCTGTCGTTCCTGCTCCTGCTCGTCGCCTTCCGCTCGATCGTCATCCCGATCAAGGCGATCATCCTCAACCTCCTCTCGACGGGGGCCGCGTTCGGTCTGCAAGTCCTCGTCTTCCAGGACGGCTGGCTGCACGATCAGCTCGGCTTCAAGCCGGGCCCGATCGAGTCGTTCATCCCGGTCTTCATCTTCACGATCCTGTTCGGGCTGTCGATGGACTACCACGTCTTCATCCTCACCCGGATCAAGGAAGCGCGGGACCACGGTCTCTCGTCCAACGAGGCGACCGCCCGGGGCATCGCGATCACGTCGGGGACCGTCACGAGCGCCGCCGCGATCATGGTCGTCGTCTTCTCGGTGTTCCTTACGCTCGAGCTGACGATCATCAAGCAGCTCGGCTTCGGCCTCGCGGTCGCCGTCTTCATCGACGCGACGATCGTCCGGAGCATCCTTCTGCCGGCCTCGATGCGGCTCCTCGGCGACTGGAACTGGTGGCTGCCGTCGTGGCTCGGCTGGCTGCCCCGCGTCACGATCGAGGGCGACATCGACGAGGACGAAACCGGCACGGCCCCGGTGCCGGCGACCTGACCGATCCCGGGCAGGGCACCCGCGCGTTCGGAAGGCTACGATGACGGGGCTTCGGTTCCGAACGATGGGGCAGGTGAGGGAGGCATGAGTCTCGACGTCGTCGGCAAGCTCGCACGGGTCACGGCGGACATCACGCCGGGCCACCTCGGCGAGGTGCTGATCGAAATCCGGCAGGGCACCGAACGCTTCCTGGCACGCTCGGCCGACAAGGACGCGACGATCCCGAAGCACACCCAGGTCCTCGTCGTCGGCAGCCTCGGCGGCCGGACGGTCGAGGTATCTCCGACCGATTCCATGAGGCTTCCGCGATGACATCAGAGGTGGGGCTGGCGATCGTCGCCATCGTCGTGCTGCTCGTTCTCTTTGCGCTGTTCCTGTTGTTCCGCGCCAGCTGGCGAGTGGCCGAACCGGACGAGGCCCTGATCATCTCCGGGCTCCGGGCGAGCGGCCGCCAGGAGGGGACCGGCGAGAGCATGGGCTTCAACATCGTGACCGGCCGTGGGGCGCTGATCCTGCCCGGCGTGACGAAGGTTCGGCGCCTCTCGCTCGAGGCCCACGAGAGCGAGATCAGCGTTCCGTGCGTGAGCCAGCAGAAGATCCGGGTCGACCTCCGCGGCATCGTCGTCTACAAGGTCGGCGACGACTTCCGGTCGATCGCGAACGCCGCCCGGCGGTTCCTCGATCGGCCGGCGGCCGAGCTCGAGACGAAGGTCCAGAACGTCTTCGTCGGCCACCTCCGGGCGATCGCCGGGTCGATGACCGTCGAGGACATGATCAGCGACCAGGACAAGTTCACCCAGCAGGTCCGCGACCGCTGCACCCAGGAGATGGAATCGTTCGGCCTGGTCATCGACAGCTTCCAGATCCAGGCGATCACAAGCCCCAGCGCCTACATCGAGAACCTCGCCGTCCCGCACCAGGCTGAGGTCGAGCAGAACGCCCGGATCGCGCGGGCAAACGCCGAGCGCGAGGCCGTCGGCCAGGAGCAGGCGGCGCGTGCGTTGATGGCGGAATCGACCCGCAACGCCGACATCAAGAGCGCCGGCTACCAGGCCGATATCGACCAGGCGACCAAGCAGGCCGAGCAGCAGGGCCCGCTGGCCGAAGCCAAGGCCCGCCAGGCGGTCGTCGAGCAGGAGACCCGCGTCGCCGAGCTGCAGGCCCAGCAGACCGAGCAGCAGCTCCAGGTCGATGTCCGCAAGCCGGCCGATGCCGAGGCCTATCGCCAGACGACGCTCGCGGCCGCGGCTCGCGACGTCCGGATCCGGCAGGCCGAAGCCGCCGCCCAGGAGGTTCGCCTCGCCGCGGAGGCAGCTGCGGCGCAGACGCGGATCGCGGCCCAGGCCCAGGCCGAGGCGGTCAAGGTCCAGGCCGAAGCCCAGGCGGGCGCCACGCGCCTCAACGGCGAGGCCGACGGCGATGCGATCCGGGCCAAGGGTCTTGCCGAAGCTGACGCGGTCCGCGCTCGCATGGAAGCCGAGGCCGCCGGGATCGAGCGTCGGGCCGCGGCCCTCAGCCACAACCAGGAAGCGGTCATCGCCCAGCAGATCGCGACCAATCTCCCGGAGATCGTCCGGGCCGCCGCGTCGTCGTTCGACCACGTCGGGAACTTCACCGTCCTCAACGGCGCCGGCGGGATCACTGAGGTCCTCGCCGAGCTGATCCAGCAGGGCGGCGCCCTCGCCAACGTCGCGCGCCAGACGATGGCACCGATGATCGGGGCCCAGAGCGGCAACGGATCGGCGCCGAGCGGCGATCACGCGATTGGACCCGACAATCGCCCGGCGACGCAGGCCACGCCGACCGCGAGTCGGGCGCGTCGGGGATCGGCCCGGGCGGCCAATCCAGCCGCCGCGCCGGGCGTCTCGGCTGCGGCGGCAGGCTCCGACGAAGCGGACGAGCGGTAGCCTGGGCGACCCGATCCCGGAGACCGCCCAATCCGGCGGGGGTCCGGCGAACGAACCGGTCCTCGCCACCCGGATCGACGCGATGGCGGCCGGTTTTGTCGATGCGATCGTCGCCGCAGACGCCCACGGCGATGTCTACCGGCGGCTGCTCGCCGACGTCGGCGAGATCGGTGAGCGCGAGATCGTCGCGACGTCCGAGCTGAGCCATCGACTGGTCGACCGGCCGATGCGGGCGATCATCGGCACGCTCGATGGCGAGTCGCCGATCGCGCGGAGCCTGGCCGAGCTGCGCGAGGCCGTCGAGGAGCTGGATCCCGGGCGCCTCGGTCGGTCCGGCGGACGGCAGCGCAGGCTGCTCGGCGTGATCCCGCTCGGCGATCCGGTCGACGATGCCCTCGAGCGCTACACGAAGGCGCGGGTCCGGATCCAGCGGATCCTCGGCTCGCTGGCGGTCGCTCGGACGGGGCTCCAGGCCGAGATCGCCGCCATCGGCCAGGAGCAGCGGGCGCTCGCGACCGAGATCGAGACGCTCCGCCAGTATGCCGACCTTGCGCGGGCCCTCGATGAACGCCTCGATGAACGCCTGGCCACCCTCGCGTCCAGCGAGCCGCAGCGGGCCGAGGCGCTGCGGACCGATGTCCAGTTCGCGATCCGCCAGCGTCGCCGGGACCTCCTGATCCAGCTGGCGGTCGCGACCCAGGGCGACGCCGCGCTGCGGGTGGTCCAGGACAACAACCAGCAGGTGGTGCGGACGATCCGGATGGCGACGACGACCACGGCCGCGGCCCTTCGGACCTCCGTGGCGGTCGCCCAGGCGATGGCCGACCAGCGACGGATCCTCGCCCAGCTCGCGACGGTTCGCGAGGTCGATCGAACCGTTCCTCGAGACGCCGAGGCGCCGCGCGTGCCGTCGTCGCCGGATGTCGCGCGGAGGGCCGCCGTCGGCGTCGACCTCGCCGGGCTGAAGCGGGCCTGGGACACCGTGTTCGCGACCCTCGACCAGTTCGATTCCTACTCCGTCACGGCCATCGACGCGATGCGGGAGGCGGTCGAGGAGCTGGCGGAGGAGGCGGAGCGATCGAGGGCCGCGCTGGAAGCGGATCGGGCGCTCGGCGGATCGTCGTTGCTGCCGCCGCCCTGA
>DATAIW010000460.1:0-2799 GCA_036262455.1 Candidatus Limnocylindrales bacterium
GCGGCTTCGGGCCCCGCCATCGCGTGGGCAGCTTCGGCGGCGTGAACGATCGGATGGTCGGCGGGCTCCCCGGCGACGTCCGCCACGGCGGCGGCGAAGATCCGCAGCGCGGTCGCCATCTCGGCCTCGGTCACGATCAGGGCCGGCGACATCCGGACCGACGACTTGCCGCACTCCAGGACGAGCAGCCCGCGCTGGAAGGCCTCCCACTGGACCTCCTCGGCGTGTTCCGCGGTGTCGAACTCGACGCCCAGCATCAGGCCGCGGCCGCGCACGTCCCGGACGAGCGACGGGTACTGGATCTGCAGCGGCGCGAGGCCGGCGATCGCCTGCGCTCCGCGCGCCGCCGCGTTGTCGACCAGGCCGCCCTCGAGCAGGTCGATCGTGGCGAGGGCCGCCGCGCAGGCGATCGGGTTGCCGCCGAACGTGGAGCCGTGGGCGCCGACGCCCCACGCCTCGAGCAGATCGGCCCGGGCGACCATCGCCCCGATCGGCATCCCGCTCGCGATCCCCTTGGCGGTCAGCAGGATGTCCGGCTTGACGCCCCAGTGCTCGACCGCCCACATCGTGCCGGTCCGCCCGGCCCCCGACTGGATCTCGTCGGCGATCAGCAGGATCCCGTGCTTGTCGCAGATCGCCCGGAGGCCCTGGAGGAAGCCGTCCTCTGGGACGATGTACCCGCCCTCGCCCTGGATCGGCTCGACGATGATCGCCGCGACCTCATTCGCGGGCACGAGCCTGTCGAACAGGACCTCGTCGAACCAGCGCAGGTCGGCCACCTTCCCGTACGGGGCGTGGAACACGCCCGGCAGGAGCGGCCCGAACCCCGCGTGATACTTCGCCTTCGATGCGGTCAGCGACACGGCACCGTACGTCCGGCCGTGGAACGCACCGAGGAACGCGACCACGTACGGCCGGCGCGTCGCGTAGCGGGCGAGCTTGATCGAGGCCTCGACGACCTCCGCGCCCGAGTTGCCGAGGTACGTCCGCGCCCGGCCGCCGGCGATCGGAGTGAGCTCGGCGATCCGCTGGCAGGTCTGGGCGTAGATCGGGAGGTAGAAATCACTGGCGCTGAAATGGATCAGGTCGCCGGCCTGCTCCCGGATCGCGCCGACCACCTGCGGGTGGGAATGACCCGTCGAGGTGACCGCGATCCCGGCCGCGAAGTCGAGGAACAGGTTGCCGTCGATGTCCTCGACGACCAGGCCGTCGCCCCGGACCGGCACGATCGGATACGCCCGCGGGAGGCTCGGCGACGTCCAGGTCTCGTCGTACGCCACGTGGGCGCGGGCCTTCGGGCCGGGCACCTCGGTGACGAGATCGGGCACGGGCCGATCCCCGGCGAGACGGTTCTGGACGGACGTCACACGGCACCTCGAACGACGCTGGGCGCATACGGAGTATGCAGACTGGATATTCCTGGCCGAGCATAGCAGAGGGTCATGCCCCGAGACCCCCTGCCGGGCAGCCCCGGGCCCGCCTGCCGATCGTCCCGGGACCCCCTCAATTGGCCTACGATCCAGCGCGTGAACAGTCGAACGTTCCGGAAGTCGGCGATCGGCATCGTCGTGACGGCAGGCCTGTTGGCCGGCGTGGCCGGGCTCGTCTGGGTCCTCGAGGAGCGGGTCGGGGTGCCGAACGCCTCGTCCGTCTTCCTCCTCGCGGTCGTCGTCGCGGCGAGCCGGTTCGGGACGAGGACCGCGATCGGCACGGCGATCGGCGCATTCCTCGTCTACGACCTCTTCTTCATCGAGCCCGTCCTGACGCTCACGGTCGCCGACCCCGGGGAGTGGTTGAACCTCGTCCTCCTCCTCGTCGTCGGGATCGTCGTCGGCCGGCTGGCGGCGGGTCAGCGCGACCGCGCCGAGGCCGCCCTCGTCCGCGAGCACGAAGCCGTCTCGCTGTTCCGGGTCAGCCGGGCGCTGGCGACCCGGTCGTCGACGGCCGACGTCCTGCCCGCGCTCGCCTCGATCCTGCGGGCGGAGATGGAGATGGACAGGATCCGGATCACCGTCGCGACGGTGGCCGGGCTTGAGCGCATGGCCGTCGACACGGAGGCGGTGAAGGCCGTCGGCGATTCGGCCGCGAGCGACGGCGCCGGCACGGATGCGGCGAGGGCCGCTCCGTGGACCCCGCCGGCCTCGCATCACGCCCTCCGTCGGACGCCCGGCGATGCGCCGGCCGAATGGGTGCGCGTCCACCAGCAGACCGGCGAGGCACGCGGCCGTGGCGACAGCGCCGCGTACCGCGTGATCATCGAGGTCGGCGATCGTCGCCTCGGCTCGATCTGGGCCGTTCGACCCCGGAGCGAGGGCCCGCCGGACGGCGCGCAGACGCTGCTCCTGTCGGCGGCGGCCGACCAGATCGGCCAGGCCCTCGAGCAGGACCGCCTCGGCCGGGAGGCGCGGGAGATGGAGATCGCCCGGCGGAGCGACGCCCTCAAGACGGCCCTGCTCGAATCGGTATCCCACGACCTGCGGACGCCGCTCACCTCGATCCGCGCGGCGGCCGGGACGTTCCTCGACCGTGAGGTCCCGCTCGATGCCGCGGCCCAGGAGGCCACGGCCCAGGCGATCGACCGTGAAGCTGAGCACCTGAACCGCCTCGTGACCAACCTGCTCGACCTGAGCCGGATCGAGGCCGGTGAGCTCCAGGCGCAACCGGAGCCCTTCGAGCTGGCCGGGCTCGTCGAGCGGGCCGTCGAGCGGCTCCGCCCGCGGCTGGCCGGACGGACCGTCGAGCTCGACGTGCCCGACGCGCTTCCGCCCGTCCTCGTCGACGAGGTCTTCATCGACCAGG
>DATAIW010000461.1:0-2199 GCA_036262455.1 Candidatus Limnocylindrales bacterium
TCGTGGAGGACCTTCTTGTCCATCGATCGGAAGCGCGAGCCGAGGGACGCGAGGGCGACGAGCTCCTCCGGGTCGTTGCTGAAGATATCGGGCGGGACCTGGTCGAGGAGCGGCTTGATCGCCCGGCAGACCCGCAGCACGTCGTGGTTGAAGGCCTCGTAGGCATCGGCGTCGTGCTGGCTGTGGCGGGCGATCTCGCGCAGGTTCTCGCCGTGGTCCTGACCGAGCAGGAGGTAGTCGCCGTTCTCCATCGGGGCGAACGTCGAGGGCATCAGCAGCGGCATGAAGCCGTGCTTCGCGAGCTCCAGCTCGTGGATGATGTCCGGCCGGATCAGGCTCAGGGCGTACGAGAACGTCGTGAACCAGAAGCCCGGCCGGAGCTCCTCGGTGATCGCCGCGCCGCCGACGAGATGGCGCCGCTCGAGGATCAGGGTCCGGAGCCCGCTCTTCGCGAGATAGGCGCCGTTGACGAGGCCGTTGTGGCCGCCGCCGATGACGATCGCGTCGTAGGTCCGATCGTCCGCTCGGCGGTCCGGCAGGTTCGTGACGGGGTCCGTGCCGTTGCCGGCCGCCGGACCGCTGGTCTTCGCCATCAGGCGGTCCTCCGATCGGGGTTGTAGAGCGGCAGCCGGCTGACCGCGGCGTCGAAATACTCGTAGCGATGGTTGACGGGCAGCTCCAGCTTGACCCGCGAGCCGGGCTTCGTCCGGTCGAGGGGAATGCGGGCGAGGGCGATGTGACGCTGGAGCATCGGCGAGTACATCAGGCTGGTGGCGTAGCCGAGCTGCGTCCCGCCGTCGTCGTAGACGTAGTACTCGTCCTGGATCGGGGTGTGGTCCTTGGGCGGGATCAGCCCCGCCTCATCATAGTGGCGGTCGTAGTCCTGCCAGTCGAGGACGAGCCCGGTCAGCTTCCAGCGCGACGACTTGTCGCGGAGCTCGCGCTCGATCGCCGCCCGGCCGATGAACCGGCGTTGGTCCGCCGCGAGGTCACGGACCATCCAGCCGAGTCCGAGCTCGATCAGGGTCGAGCGGTTGGCGTCGGTCCAGGCGTAGCGGCTCGATCCGAAGTCGACATCGAGCAGGAGCAGCCCGGCCTCGATCCGGGCCATGTACAGCGCGACCAGCCCGAAGGGGATCACGCCGCGCCCGGCCGACGCGTCGCCGACCGCGTCCCAGACCGCGATCGCCCGATCCGCCGGGATCCAGAGCTCGAAGCCGAGGTCGCCGGTATAGCCGGTCCGCGAGATCCTCACGGGCGTGCCGGCGATCGTCGCATCGGTCAGGCCGAAGTACGGCAGGTCGGCGACGGCCGGCGCCAGGCAGGCGAGGATCTCGCGCGACTTCGGCCCCTGGACCGAGAGGACCGCCGAGTCCTCGCTCACGTCGTCGATCGTGACCCGGTGGCGGCCGACGAGGCCGGCGAAGTAGGCGAGGTTCGGCTCGGCGCAGGTCAGGAGGTACTCGTCGGCGGCCGTCCGGAAGACGACCCCGTCCTCGACCACGAAGCCGCGATCGTCGAGCCAGGCCGTGTACTGGCCGTGACCGACCTGGCACGTCCGGATGTCGCGGGCGAGGATACCGGCGAGGTATGCCTCCGCATCTGGACCGTGGATCCGGTACTTGTACAGCGGCGACGAGTCGAAGAGACCCGCACTGTTGCGGATCGCGAAGTACTCGAACTTCTCCGATAGCTGGTATTTCTGGGCGACGAGATAGCCCGACCAGTGCTCCCAGAGACCGGAGACGTTGGCCGCGCTCGTCCGATCATGGAACGGCGTCGTGCGGATCATCGAGCCCTCGCTGGTCAGGTTGTCGGCGAGCCGCCGAGCGATCGCTCGCCGTCACCTTCGGTCGACGGGCGACGTCTCCGGGACGGCCATCGGACGGTCGCGCATCCGCGGCGGAGCGACGCGTCGCGTCCCGCGTGATGCACCCGCGGTCCCGCCGCGCGCATCATCTCAAGCCCGTCACCCCGCTCTGCGCGACCGGCGCCGGGGACGGTGATCGAAACACGGGTCGCCTATCCTGTGGCCGTGGCGCTCTACCGCATCGACGCCCCGGGACCGCTGAACCGCCCCGCCCTCGTCGTGGCGCTCGACGGCTGGGTCGACGCCGGGAGCGCCGCGACGTCGGCGGCCGGACAGATCGCGACGGGTGGGCAGGTCGTCGCGTCCTTCGACGCCGATCGGCTGTTCGA
>DATAIW010000462.1:0-10612 GCA_036262455.1 Candidatus Limnocylindrales bacterium
CGGCGCTGCCGACGAGGCTCGTCTTGTGATCCGCCGAGACGATGTCCCCGCCGTTCTGCCAGACGAGCTCCGACCAGTAGTTCTCCATGTCGGTCGTCTCGGTGTAGAAGCCCCACTGGGTCGTCTTGCTGCCCGACCGGATCGTCAGCTGCTTGGCGACCTCGACGAGCTTCGCCCAGTCCCAGGTGTCGTCGGGATAGGAGATGCCCGCCGCATCGAACATCTTCTTGTTGTAGTACAAGGCGACGACGTTCAGGTCGCGTGGCACGCCGAACTGCCCGCCGGCCGTGGTGAAATCGGCCTCCGCCTGGTCGGCCAGGTTGCCCAGGTCGTAGCCATCCCGGTCGATGAACGGCTTCAGGTCGAGCAGGACATCGCGGCTCTGGTAGTCGGGGAAGAGCGGGCCGTCCATCGCGAAGACGTCGGGGGCGTCGCCGCCGGCGATCGAGGTCTGGAGCTTGTCCCAGTACGGCTCCCAGTCGGAGACGGTCACCTTCACGGTGATCTTCGGGTTGGCCACGTGGAACGCGTCGACGATCGCCTGCTGGTTCTTGATCTCCTGGGGGTCGCCCCAGATCGAGTAGCTGATCGTCGCGTCCGGGCCGGTGTAGCCGGCATCGCTCGGCGCGGCCGACGGCGCGCTGCTGGTCGTGGCCGGCGCGCTCGCCGGCGGCGCGGCGCTCGCGGGCACGACGGATGGGGTGGCCGTCGAGCCGCCACACGCCGAAACGACGATCGCTGCGCTTCCGATGAAGATGCCGAGGCGACGCCATCCGCCGCCGGGTCCCGTCCGATCCGTGAACATCGCGTCGCTCCTCCTTCAACCGGCTGCGGATCCGCCGAGCCACGCGGGCAGCCACTCCGCCTCGGCTTCGATCATGTCGTCTGTGAGGCGCCACGCGTCGGCCAGGGTGAGTCGGCTCTGGACGATGGGATCGGTCATGACCGCGTGGCCGACGGCGGCACGATCGCGATCGAGCGCGGCCCGGACCGTCAGGCCCTGCATGTCCGCCGCTCCACGGATGTAGGCCGCGAGGTGGAGCGGCAGCAGGCCCATTGCGACCGGGTGGACCCCGAGCCCGTCGACGAGCGCGGGCACCTCCACGCAGACGTCCCGGTCGAGGTTCGGGATGAGGGCCCCGCGGTTCATCGCGTTGACGACGATCCGGGCCGGCGCACCCGTCGTCATCGCCTCGGCGATCGTCGCGGCGTACTCGCCACTGCGCTCGATCTCGAACGGCTCCCCGGCATCCAGCATGCGCCTGGTCTCGGCGTACTCGTCGAGGTTGTGGGCGACCCGATCGAGGTACTCCCCGATCGGGATGTGGAAGCGCTCGACCGCATCGCCGGCGGCGTCGCTCTTGCCGATGTACCACGGGTTGTACTCGGCGTGGTGCTCGGAGGATTCGGTCGGGTAGAACCCGAGCCGGCCGAACAGCTCCGCTCGGACCAGGTCGTCGTCCGGGGCACGGCCCGCTTCGATGAACGCGCGGAGGTCCGGGTAGAGATCCCTGCCGCGGTGCTCGAGGCGGAGGATGAACGCGTGGTGATTGAGCCCCGCCGTGGCCGAGTCGACCTCCTCACGCGGGATGCCCAGGTAGCCGGCGAGCCGATCGACCGTCCAGAAGACAGAGTGGCAGAGCCCGACGACCCGGATGGAGGTCGCCTCGGACACGGCCCGGACGAGGATCGCGAGCGGATTCGTGTAGTTGAGGAGCCAGGCGTCGGGGCAGATCTCCTCCATGTCCCGAGCGATCCCGAGGACAACCGGGATCGTCCGCAGGCCGCGGAACACGCCGCCGACGCCGACCGTATCGGCGATCGTGTAGCGCAGCCCGAACCTGGCCGGTACGTCGAAGTCGGCCTGGGTCGCCCGGGCCCCGCCGACCTGGATGGTGTTGACCACGAAGTCCGCACCGGCGAGCGCCTCCCGGCGATCGAGGTGGGCCGAGATCGTCGGGCTCGCGCCGAGGGTCGCGGCGGTCCAGCGCGCCATCCGCTCCGCCGTCGCGAGGCGCTCCGGATCGATGTCGTGGAGTGCGATCTGCGACCCTGCCAGGGCGGGCGCCGTCAGGATGTCGCCGAGCAGGTTCCGCGTGAACTCGACGCTCCCGGCGCCGACGAGGACGATCCTGGGCATGGCTCTCCTGCACAAGACGGCGCGGGCATCAGGACGTCCGGACGTCCTGATGTCAAGGTAACAGGTCGGGCCTGCCGTTTGCAACCCGCCGCGTTACGCTCCAGCCCTGCGCAATCGCGCGAACGAGGATGGCCAATGCGTGCCGGGGGCCGAGCCACGGACCCACAGACTCGCGAGCGAATCGTTCGGGCGGCCGTCGTCCAGGCGGCCCCGGTGGCGTTCGACCGCGAGCGGACGCTCAATCGGGTCGCCGAGCTCACCGCTGCAGCCGCCGCCGACCGTGCCCAGCTCGTCGTGTTCCCCGAGGCGTTCGTCTCGGGCTATCCGAAGGGTGCCGACTTCGGCGCGGTCGTCGGCAGCAGGTCGCGCGAGGGGCGCGAGTGGTTCCGTCGCTACCACGAGAGCGGCCTGGACGTCCCGGGACCCGCTGTCGACCGGCTTGGCGACATCGCCCGCAGCAACGCCGTTCACCTCGTCATCGGCGTGATCGAGCGCGATCGCGGCACCCTGTACTGCACGGTCCTGTTCCTGGGCCCGGATGGCGACCTGCTCGGCAAGCACCGCAAGCTCATGCCGACCGCGATGGAGCGCCTCATCTGGGGCTTCGGCGACGGCTCGACGCTGACGGTCCTGCCGACGCCGCTCGGTCGGATCGGCGCGGTCATCTGCTGGGAGAACTACATGCCCCAGCTGCGGCTCGCGATGTACGGGCAGGGGATCGAGCTGTACTGCGCGCCGACCGTCGACGATCGCGAGACGTGGCTGCCGACGATGCGCCACATCGCGCTCGAGGGGCGCTGTTTCGTGCTCTCGGCGAACCAGTTCGCCCGCAGATCCGACTATCCGACCGACTATCCGGTCGAGACCGACCACCCCGACGCGGTCCTCATCGCCGGCGGGAGCTGCATCGTCGATCCATTCGGCCAGGTCCTCGCCGGTCCGGCGCGGGACGGCGAAGCCATCCTCACCGCCGACCTCGACCTCGGCGAGATTGCCCGCGGTACGTTCGATCTGGACGTCGTCGGCCACTACGGACGGCCCGACGTATTCCAGCTCGTCGTCAATGACGGGGTTCAGACGACCGTGTCGTGGGCGTCCGCGGAGACTGGCCAGGCGGGGGCCGAATCCGATCCCTCCGCGGTTGCCGCACCCGGACCCGACCGCACGCAGTCGACGAGTTTGCCGAACGTGCCCCCGGGATGAAGATCGCGGTGGTCGGAACCGATGGGCTCGGCCGCTCCCGACCGATGCGCGAACGTCGACAATCGGCGAGTCAATTGAGCGATCCTTGGTTGCGTGACGAATTGGCCGCCGCTTCCGCTCCAGTCCGCGACGCTGTTGCCCGTCACATCGGGCGCGCGGTCCTGAGCGCCGGACGGCAGGCGAGGACGCGCACATGAACGTCGTCGAACCGGTTGGCACAGCGCGCCGCGCCCTTGACGAGTTGATCGCGCGCGCGTCGGCCACCCAGACGACCGAGCCGGGCTCGGCCGTCGACCCGGCAACTCGGCCGCGGATCGACCTCGCCTTCCGCCCGGGCCTTGACCTCGAGCCCCGGTCGCCACGCTGGATCAAGGTCATCGACCAGACCCGCTGCATCGGCTGTCACGCCTGCACAACCGCCTGCAAGTCGGAGAACGAGGTTCCGATCGGGGTGACCCGGACGTACGTCAAAGCGGTCGACGTCGGGACGTTTCCCAACGCGCGACGGGCCTTCCAGGTCACCCGCTGCAACCAGTGCTCGGACGCCCCATGCGTCGCGGCCTGCCCCACGTCCGCGATGTTCCGACGGCCGGACGGGATCGTCGACTTCGACAAGGCTGCCTGCATCGGCTGCAAGGCCTGCATCGCGGCCTGCCCGTACGACGCGATCTTCATCAACCCCGAGGACCATTCGGCCGAGAAGTGCAATTTCTGCGCTCATCGGATCGACGGTGGGCTCGAGCCTGCCTGCGTCGTCGTGTGCCCGACCCAGGCGATCCTCGTCGGCGACCTCAACGATCCCGATTCGGCGGTTGCCCGGATCGTCAGCCGCGAGCCCGTCGCCGTCCGCCGGCCCGAGAAGGAGACCCGGCCGGGCCTCTTCTACAAGGGTGCCCACCAGGCGACGCTGGACCCGCTGGCCGCCCGCCGTCCGGCCGGCGGCACGTTCATGTGGAGCGAGCAGGGCTCGGGTGAGCAGATCGTGAACGCTGGCCACCCGGGCGCGTGGAACAGCAGTGCCGCCGCCGTCCTCGCCTACGACGTCCCCCATCGGGCGCCGTGGGACTGGCGGGTCAGCCTCTACACATGGACCAAGGGCATCGCCGCCGGCGCCTACATCATCCCGCTGTTCCTGGTCCTCGCCGGGATCATCGCCCCGTCGAGTCCCCTCTGGACGTGGGTCGCGCCCGTCGTCGCCGGCGCCTTCCTGGCCCTGACCGGCCTGCTGCTGCTGCTCGACCTCGAGCATCCGCTCCGGTTCGTCTACATCTTCCTCCGGCCACAGATGCGCAGCTGGCTCGTCCGAGGCGCGGTCTTCATCACGGGCTTCGGCGCCCTTCTCGCGCTCCATTTCGTCGCCGGCCTGGCAGGCCGGGTGGACCTGACCCGTTGGCTGGCGATCGCCGGCCTGCCACTGGCCGCCTTGACCGCCGTCTACACGGCCTATCTCTTCGCCCAGGCGAAGGCGCGCGACCTCTGGCAGAGTCCGCTCCTTCCGCCGCACCTCCTCGTCCAGGCGGCGCTCGCCGGGTCGGCGGTCCTCCTGGTCGCCGCATTCGTCTTCGAGCCGGGCGCGGTCGCGACGCTGGAGGTCTGGCTGGCGGGCGCGACGGCCGTCCATCTCCTGCTCGTCAGCGGGGAGATCACCCTGACCCATCCGACGGCCCACGCCCGGCTGGCGGCCCACGAGATGTTCGCGGGGAGGTTCGCCGACTTCTTCTGGATCGGGATCGCCCTCGTCGCCGGCGGGCTGCTGGCGCCCGTCCTCGGTCCGATCGCGGCGGTCGCCGCCCTGGTCGGACTTCTCGCCCATGAACACGCGTACGTCCAGGCAGGCCAGTCCGTCCCGCTGGCCTAGGAGGAGATCGATGGATCCGAGGCTCGATGAGATCGCCGAACGGGTGAGCGCGGCCCGTCAGGCGGCCGCTGCCCGGGGCGAGACCTTCTATCCGGGTCCGAGTCGGATTCACCTCGCGGCGTTCCCGCCAAAGGAACGCTGGGACAACTGGGTCGAACTCGATTCGCGCGCCTGGCCGAAGCGCGTCGAGAAGCGCTTCATGCTCGTCCCGACGACCTGCTTCAACTGCGAGTCGGCGTGCGGCCTGCTGGCCTACGTCGATCGCGACACGCTCCAGGTGCGCAAGTTCGAGGGTAATCCCGAGCACCCGGGCTCGCGCGGACGGAACTGCGCCAAGGGCCCGGCGACGCTCAACCAGGTCACCGACCCCGATCGGATCCTGTACCCGCTCAAGCGCGTCGGTGCGCGGGGCGAGGGCCGTTGGGAGCGCGTCGCCTGGGACGAGGCCCTCGACGATATCGCCGGCCGGATCCGGACGGCGATCGTCGAGGAGCGCCCGAACGAGGTGATGTACCACGTCGGCCGGCCCGGCGAGGACGGCTTCACCGAGCGCGTCCTCGCCTCGTGGGGCGTCGACGGCCACAACTCGCACACGAATGTCTGCTCGTCGGGTGGGCGGGCCGGCTACCACTACTGGATGGGCATCGACCGGCCGAGCCCGGATCATGCCAATGCCAAGGTCATCCTGCTGATCAGCGCCCATCTCGAGTCAGGCCACTACTTCAACCCCCACGCCCAACGGGTGATGGAGGCGAAGCAAGCGGGCGCCAAGCTCATCGTCTTCGACACACGGCTGTCCAACACCGCGACCCACGCCGACCTCTGGCTTTCGCCGTGGCCCGGATCCGAGGCGGCCATCCTCCTCGCGGTCGCCAACCACCTGATCGCGACCGGTCGCCATGACCGGGAGTTCATCCGTCGCTGGTGGAACTGGGAGGAGTACCTCGCCGCCGAGGAACCGGACCGGAAGCCGACGTTCGCCCGGTTCGAGCGGCGCCTCGCCACCCTCTACGCCGACTACACGTTCGAGTTCGCGGCCGCAGAATCGGGCGTCGCCGCGGCGACGATCGCCCAGGTTGCCGAGACGGTGGCCGAGGCGGGGACCGCCCTTTCGACCCACACCTGGCGGTCGGCGGCCGCGGGCAACCTCGGCGGCTGGCAGGTGTCGCGGACGCTGTTCCTCCTCAACTGCCTGATGGGCGCGGTGGCGACGCCGGGTGGCACGTACCCGAACGCCTGGAACAAGTTCGTTCCGGTGCCGATCCACACGCCGCAGCATCCCCATACCTGGAACGAGCTGACCTGGCCGGTCGAGTACCCCCTTGCCCTCAACGAGCTCTCGTTCCTCCTGCCTCACTTCCTGAAGGAGGGCAGGGGCAAGCTCGACGTCTACTTCACCCGCGTCTACAACCCGGTCTGGACGAACCCGGACGGATTCAGCTGGATCGAGGCCCTGACCGACGAGGCGCTCGTCGGGCTTCATGTCGCACTGACCCCGACATGGAACGAGACCTCGTTCTTCGCCGACTACATCCTGCCGATGGGCCTCGGCTCCGAGCGTCACGACGTCCACAGCTACGAGCAGTACGACGGCCAGTGGATCGGGTTCCGCCAGCCCGTCCTGCGGGCCGCCCGCGAGCGAACGGGCGAGACGATCGACGACACGCGGTCGGTCAACCCGGGCGAGGTCTGGGAGGAGAACGAATTCTGGATCGAGATGTCGTGGCGGATCGACCCGGATGGGCGCCTCGGCATCCGCCGCTTCCACGAGTCGAAGGAGCATCCCGGCGAGAAGCTGTCGGTCGACGAGTACTACGGCTGGATGTTCGATCACTCGATTCCGGGCCTGCCCGCACGGGCGGCCGCCGAGGGGCTCAGCCCACTCCAGTTCATGCGCCGCTATGGAGCGTTCGAGATCAGCAAGGGTGTCGGGGCGGTTCATGAGCAGCCGGTCCCGACCGATGAGCTCGTCGACACCCACACCGACCGGTTCGGACGGGTGTACACCGCGGCCCCGAAGCCGGCGGCAGTCAATCTCGCTCCCACCGGCAGCCCGGAGCCGGACGAAGACGGCCGCCGTCCGGTCGGGGTCCTGGTCGATGGGACCGTCCGCCGCGGCTTCCCGACCCCGAGTGGCAAGCTCGAGTTCTATTCCGCGATGCTGGCCGACTGGGGATGGCCGGAGGTCGCGATCCCGGCGTACATGCGCAGTCACGTCCACCCGTCGAACCTCGCCGCCGACGAGATGGTCCTGATCTCGACCTTTCGCCTGCCGGTCCAGATCCACACGCGAAGCGGCAACGCGAAGTGGCTCGACGAGATCGCCCACACGAACCCGCTCTGGCTGCATCCGCTCGATGCTGCCCGGATGGGCATCGGCGAGGGGGACCTCGTCCGGGTCGAGACCGAGATCGGCTATTTCGTCGTGAAGGCCTGGGTGACCGAGGGGATCCGGCCCGGCGTGGTGGCCTGCAGCCACCACATGGGCCGCTGGAAGTTGGGCGACCAGGGGCAGCGGAGCGTCATGGCCACGGTCGCCCTCGACCACGAGGGTGACGGCTGGGACATGTCCCGCAAGAAGGGTGGCGGAGCCTTCGAGAGCGCCGATCCCGACACGCTCCGGATCTGGTGGACGGATGTCGGGGTCCATCAGAACCTCACGTTCCCGGTCCACCCTGACCCGATCTCGGGTCAGCACTGCTGGCACCAGGCGGTCCGCGTGCGGAAGGCTGAGCCGACCGACGCCTACGGCGACATCCACGTCGACACGGCCAGGTCGAAGGAGGTCTACCGGCACTGGCTCGAGTTGACCAAGCCCGCCGACCGGTTCTCGCCGGACGGCTCACGTCGGCCGTTCTGGCTGATGCGCCCGCTCAAGCCCGCCCGCGCCGTCTACGACTTGCCGACGGCCGCTGCTGACCCGGGCACGGCCGCGAACGTGGCGGGGTCACAGCGCAACCGGAAGGACAAACGGAAGGCCCGCACGAGATGAGGGCGCGGGCGGACCTGTTCCGCGCGCTCGGAGCGCTGTGCGAACCGCCAGAACCCGGCCATATCGCGATCGCCGCGGCGATCGGGCTTCCCGGAGGGCCGGCCAGCGGTGATTACGCCGAGGTCTTCCTCTTCGGAGCTTACCCGTATGCCTCGGTCTATCTCGGCGAGGAGGGGATGCTCGGTGGCGAGGCCCGCGATCGGGTCGCCGGCTTCTGGCGTGCCCTCGGCATCCGGCCGCCGACCGAGCCGGACCACATCGCCGCGCTGCTGGGCCTCTACGCGACCCTGATCGAGCTCGAAGAGTCGGAGCCCGACAAGGCGCGAGCGGCCCTCGCCCGTTCGTCGCGCAAGGCGTTGCTCTGGGAGCATCTCCTGAGCTGGCTGCCCGCGTACCTCGACAAGCTCATGGAGATCGCGCCGCCCTACTACGCGGACTGGGCCAGGCTCCTTGGCGACGCCCTCATCGACGAGGCCGCAGACGTCGGCGGCCAGACGGAGCTCCCCCTCCAGCTGCGGGCGGCGCCCGGACTGCCTGAGACCGATGCCCCAAGCGCCGACTGGGTCCAGGCATTGCTCAGCGCCGTCCGAACCGGCGTGGTCCTCACGCGGTTCGATCTGCGGCGCGGGGCCCGCGAGCTTGGGATCGGAGCGCGGGTCGCGGAGCGCGCCTACATGCTCCGATCGATGCTCGAGCAGGACGCGCCGGCGACCACGTCGTGGCTTGCCGCCGAGGCGAGCCGATGGGCCATCAGGCACCAGGAGAAGGAAGCCACCCTCGGTCGCGTGGCCGTGTTCTGGCGGACACGAGCCGAGGCGAGCAACGCCGCCCTGCGTTCACTGGCGCAGGCCGTGCCGGCGGCGGCTCGCGATGATCGTTGAGGGGATCGACCTCGGCCGTGAGCTCGAGCCCGACCTTGGAATCGATCCTTGCCCCGCCAGCCCGCCACCAGACCCGGCCGGACCCCCTGGGGATCGCCCGCTTCCGAACCGTGACCCGGCCGGTCACCTGCGGTCGGGCCCAGCGGCCCGGATCTCGGCGCTGCTCGCGCACCCGTGGCTGCCGCTCGTTGCGACCTGGCTCCTGCTCGTCTTCCTCGCCGCGCGCGGGGACTCGCTCGTCGGCCTCCTGATCGGCTTGGCCTTCGCGGGCGCATTCCTGTCCGGGCTCGTGGGTGTCGGCGGCGCGATCGTGATGATCCCGCTCCTTCTCTACGCCCCGCCATTGATCGGCCTCCAGACCCTCGGCATCAAGACGGTCGCGGGGATCACGATCGTCCAGGTGACGGCGGCCGCATTCGCGGGGCTCCTCGGCCACCGGCAGGGCATCCATCGGGACCTGTTCATGGTGCTCGGGCCGAGCATGGTCGTCGCCTCGTTCCTGGGTGGGTTGACCTCCCGGTTCTTCGAGCCGGTCGTCCTCGAGGCCGTATTCGCCGCGATGGCGACGCTCGCCGCGGCGATGATGCTGCTCCTTCGCCGGCGCACCGCGGCGGAGATCGACGGCCCGACCGCGTTCAGCCGGCCGGCCGCGATCGGAACGGGCGTGGGAGTGGGGTTCGCTGCCGGATTGCTCGGCGCTGGTGGCGCGTTCTTCCTCATCCCGGTGATGCTCTACGGGCTCAGGATCCCGGTCCGTTCGACGGTCGGGACGTCCCTCGCGGTCGTTGCCGTATCCGCGCTCGCCGCCCTTCTGGGCAAGGCCGTGACGGGGCAGATCGACTGGATCCTCGCCGCGGCGCTCGTGGTCGGCGCTCTGCCGGGTGCCCGTCTCGGCTCGTACGTCTCTGGCCGGACGCGGACGGATCGACTCGTCGTCGTGCTGGGTCTTGTCATCTCGCTCGTCGCCCTGCGGATGTGGGTCGGCATCGTTTCGGCCTAGTGCGGGCCGCGGAACGCGCCCTGGTACACCCGCAAGGGCACCAGCTACGAGCCGGTCTGAACGAGGCGGAACAGGAGGATCACCAGGATCGTCGCGGCCACGGCCGCGACGATCGCCTGCTGTCGTACGGACCGCCCGGTCGCAACGATCGCCGCCCCGGGCAGCGTCCCGAGCGCAAGCACGCCATACACGACGTGCAGCACGTCGCGCGGCGGCCCTTCCGCGAGCGCTGTCACCGCCCCGAGGGCAGCCGCGATCACGACGGCGATGGCAACCCAGACGAGGTTGCCGAGGAACAGCGAGCCGAGTGGCCGGTGCGTGATCGCCATCGCGATCGCCCAGATCGTCGCGATCATCGTGAGGATCACGGCGACCTGACCGACCACGGCGTGGGCTCCGCTCATTGGAGCACCCTCTCAACTGCCACGATGAGGGTGGCCCTCGGGTCCTGCCGGGGTGACGAGTCCGCTCGCTTGTCGCGTGACGACCAGCATGAGATCTCTCGCCCCCGGTGGCCCGGGTGACCCGGATCGGCCAC
>DATAIW010000463.1:0-3987 GCA_036262455.1 Candidatus Limnocylindrales bacterium
CGGATTTGCGCGTCGTGCTCGAATGCAAGATATCCCTGGCCAGACTCTTGGGCGCGGCCCAGAGCGCGCGACGCGCGCCGAATGCCTCCCCGCGGACCGGAATCAGCCCTCGAAGGCTGACAAATGAGTCAGCCGGCTCGATCGGCACACCGATCTTGCCGAATCGGCAGCGCGATCTCTGCCGAGTCTGCCGGCGAATATCTGGCCTGGTGCGCGCCCGAGGTGGAGCGCCGGAGCGTCAGGCGGTCTTGCGCTTGCGGCTCTTGGCGGGGGCGGCGTCAGCCTCCGACTCGGCCTCGTCGGCCTTGGCCGCGGCCTTGCCCCGCGCCGTCGATGCCTTCTCGCCAGCCGCCTTGCCGGCGCGCGCCTTCTTTGCCTCGGCGACGCTGACCGGCTTGTCGGCCATGCGGGCAGCCTTCGCGGCGTTGACCGACGCCTCGAGCGCGGCCATCAGGTCGATCAGCTTGCCGCCTTCCTCGACGGGCTCCGGTGCCTTGACCTCGTGGCCTTCGACCTTCGACTCGATGACCCCCATCAGGGCGTCGCGGTACTCGTCCTTGTACTCGGCCGGGTCGAATTCGCCGGTCATCGCCGACACGAGCTGGCGGGCCATCGCGAGCTCGGCGGGTTTGAACTCGTAGTCCTCGGCGGGCAGGTCGAGCTCGGCGGTCGAGCGGATCTCGTCGGGCCAGTGGAGCGTCGTGAGGAGCATCGTGTCGGCGAACGGGTCGAGCGCCGCGAGGGCCTCGCGGTCCTTGATCACGACCTTGCAGATCGCCTTGAGGCCCTCCTCCTGGAGGACCGAGCGAAGCAGATAGAAGGGCTTCCGGCCGATCTTGTCGGGCTCGACGTAGTAGGCCTGCTTGACGAACCGGGTATTCGCGGCCTCCTCGTCGTCGGCCTTGGTGAACTGCTCGATCTCGATCGAGCGGATCGTCTTGAGCGGGACTTTCTCGAGGTCCTCGTCGGTGATGACAACGTATTCACCGGGTGCGTATTCGTAGCCCTTGACGGTGTCGGCGCGCGAGATCGGCTTGTCCTCGACCGGACACCACGTCTTCATCTGGATCCGCGAATGATCCTCGGCGTGGAGCATGTTGAAGCGGATCGTGTAGTCCGACTCGGTGGCCAGGTAGAGCTTCACCGGGATGGTCACCAGCCCGAACTGGATCGCTCCCTTCCACATCGCGCGCGCCACGGCAGGTCCTCGTACGGTTGTCGAGCGGGTCGTGACGAGCGTTCCGTCACAGCCGGTTCCGCATGATAGCGCGGGCGTGCAACGGGTCCGCCTCGCGCCAACCCGTCAGCTCGTCAACGCAGGATGACGAACGTGTCGAGGTCGACCCGGCCGTTGCCGCTGAGGCGGAGCTCGATCGTGTGGGTCGCGAGCGTGGCGAACGACGTCGAATACAGCACGACCCGGCCGTGGTTCGCGGCGCTCCGGAAACTGATCGTGGTCCGGTAGACGCCGTCGATGTAGATCGCCGCCGAGCCGCGGGTGCTGCTCGTTGGGGCGACGAGGGCGATCCCGCGGCCGCTGAAGGTCGTCCGAGCCCGGGCACCCTTCGACACCGCCCAGGTCGTCGAACCGCCCGAGGCATACGTGTAGCTCGCCTTCGTCCACGTCCCGCTGTAGCTGACGGCGCTCGAGCGGTCCTGGACGAGGACACCGGTGACGCTCGGCCCGTTGGCCCAGGCGCTCCAGTTGCCGACGGTGTCCTGGGCCCGGACGCGATAGCGATAGGCGTGACCGATGGACTGGCTGCCGAGCGTGCTGCGGACGGTCGCGCTGGTGGCTGTGGTCGCGACCCAGGCCCCGCCGTCGACGCTCGATTCCAGCTCGTAGCCGGCGATGCCGGTCGTGGGATCGGTGGCGGCGGGCCAGCTGGTCCTCGTCGCGAGCGACGTGGTCCCGAGCTGGGCCCTGGCCAGGGCAGCGGTCGCCGGCGGTTGGGCGGTCGGCACGTCGACCTCGACGACGACCGTGGCGATCGCGGTGTGGGTGTTGCCGTGCTCGTCGGCGGTGACGGAGACCGGGTAGGAACCCGCCGGCGTACCGGTCGAGAAGGTCACGGTCAGCGTCGAGGCGACGCCGGCAAAGCCGTACAGGCTCGTCGCATCGAGCGATGCGGTGGCGCCGGCGGGCAGATCACCGACCGCGAGCCGGATCCGCTCGAACGAGGTGGCCGTGCGAGTGATCGTGATCGGGAAGCGAGCGGACCCGCCGGCCTCGCCGATCGTCACATCGGGACCGGCCGCGACCGAGAAGTCGCCGCGCGGCCCGATCCGGGAGACGTCGAGAAGCTTATCGGGATGGCCGTCCGGGTCCGTCCAGGTCTTCCAGTTGTAGGTGCCGAGGTAGATCAGGGCTTCCCGCACCTCGACCGGGGTCAACGCCGGGCGGCTCGCCTTGAGAAGCGCCACCGCGCCGGTCACGTGCGGAGCCGCCATCGACGTCCCCGAGCTGTACGCGTAGCCGCCCGGGATCGTCGACCAGATGCATTTGCCCGGCGCGATGAGGTCGACGTCCGAACCGCGATTGCTGAAGTCGGCGAACGAATCGTCGTTGTCGTAGGTGCCCCAGGAGAAACAGCGATGGCCGCCGATGGCGCCGGGCTTGCCGTCGGTGTCGGCGAGGGCCGAGACGGTGATCACCTCGTTGTAGGCCGCAGGCACGCGGGCCGCGGCACTCGACGAGTCGTTGCCGGCGGCCGCCACGACCGTGACGCCGCTCGCGACGAGCCGGCAGATCGCCGCGTGGAGGATGTCCTTGTTCCAGGCGCCGCAGTGGCGGTCGTCGGAGCCCCTCTTCGCGACGCTCATGTTGACCGCCTCGAATCGCGGTCGGGTCGGGTCGACGGGATCGTGCTGCGCGGCGATCCAGTCGAGGCCGCAGACATACCAGCTGAGGAGGCCGTCGCCCGTGTCGTCGAGGATCTTGACCGCCCACAACCGGACGCCGGGCGCGACGCCGACGACACCGATGCCGTTGTCGATGGCCCCGACCGTGCCCGCGACATGGGTCCCGTGGCCGTACACGTCGCGCCACGCCGCGCGATTCGAGGTCGAGCAGTTGTAGCCGCCGGCGACGTTGAGGTCGGCGACCTTCGCGATCCCGGTGTCGACGATCGCCACGTCGGCATCGACCCGCACATCGACGCCGTCGATCTTCGCGGCGGTCGAGCGGTTGGCCCCGATCCGGGTGATCCCGGTCGGCAGCGCCTGGGACTCGGCCTGGATCTTCTCGTCGGCCACGATCATCGCGACCGATGCGTCATGGCTCAGGGCGGTGACCTGGGCCCGGTCGAGGGTCGCGGAATAGCCGCGCAGGCTGTTGCGATAGGTCCGGTCGGTCACGAAGCCGATCCGCTTGCCCTGCCGTTCGATTGCGGCGTCGACATTGCTGCCCGGCTTGAGGACGACGATCCAGCGGTCGGTGGGATCCGTGGCGGCGCGCGCGGCGCGGGTCGTCGCCGGATCCTTGCGGGATGGGCCGGTCGTCTCGACGATCGGGGCGGTCGCCGGCTCGCCGAAATGGCTCGGGCGGGTTGTCGCGGCGGTGGCGGGATCCGTCTCGGAACCTGGATCCGGGATGGCCGCCGGCGAAGGGTCAGCGGTGGGTGGCGGATCGACGGACGGCGTCGGTTCGCCGATCGGAGCGGAGCTCGCGGAGGGGTCCGGCCCCGCCCCGGTGGCACTGCCCACACTGGACAGGAGCAGGGCGGCGGCGGCGAGGGCGGCAAGGCTTCGGCGCATGACGGGTCTCCGGCGAGGATCGGTTCACGAGCCGACGCACCGGACTCCTTCGTGTCCGGACGGCGCGACGACCTGATCAGCCTCCTCCGAGGACGCTGGTCGATGACAGGACCCGGTGGTCCCATCGCTGGATGGGCCGCACGTCCCAACCACATCAGACCCTAGTCCTCCACCCCGAACGGAGCAACTCGCCAACGGACCAGCGTCGATGCCGACCTGCCGCCCGAGGGT
>DATAIW010000464.1:0-2936 GCA_036262455.1 Candidatus Limnocylindrales bacterium
CCCATGGAGCCTCCGTCGATGCGCAGCCTCGCCCGTCCCATCGGTCTCGGTCTTGCCGCCCGCGGCGACGTCGAGGAGGTCGTCGGCTGGGCCCGCCAGGTCCGCGACCAGGGTCTCGACTCGGTCTGGGTCCATGACAGCTACTTCGAGCGGGACGGGGTCAGCTTCGCGACCGCGATCGCGCTGGGCATCGCCGCCGACGGCGACCGGGACGAGGACGGCTTCCGAGTGGCCCTCGGCGCGGCCAACCCGTTCACCCGCCATCCGGTCGTCCTCGCGATGACCGGCTCGGCGCTCGACGAGATCCTGCCGGGCCGCTTCGTCCTCGGCCTCGGGACCGGGCTCCCGCTCCGGCTGAAGCAGATGGGGATCCCGTACGAACCCGACGCGGCGGTCGAGAGCGTCTCGGTGGCGATCGACCAGATCCGCGCGTTGTGGGCCGGCGAGCGCCTGCCGTCGGCGACGCCCGGGCTGCCGCCCATCCAGCCGATGTTCCCGCCGACCCACCGGATCCCGATCGTGATCGCGGCCTATCGAAAGGCCTTCGTCGAGCTGGCCGGCCGGAAGGCCGACGGCTATCTCGCCCGGCCGGCCGAGTCGATTCCGTCGCTGCGCGGCATCCTCGAGCGGCTCCGGGCATCGGCGATCGCCGCCGGCCGGGACCCCGAGTCGATCGAATCGGCCGGCTACCTCCTGTCCCTCGTCGACAAGACCCGGCGCGAGGCGCTCAACCGGGCCAAGCGCGAGCCGTTCGTCATCTACATGATGTCGGTCCTGTCCGACGTCTCGCTCCAGCGCGCGGGGTTCGATCGCGAGCTCCGCGACCGGATCGCCGCCGCGTGGCGGGCCGAGGACTACACGACCGCCGGCAATCTCGTCCCCGACGAGCTGCTGGATGCGTTCATGCTGTGCGGGACCCGCGAGGACGTCGCCGCGGGCGCGATGGCCTTCCACAGCACGAGCGGGCTCCAGCTGCCGCTGCTCCAGCCGGTGCTCCAGGAAGATCGCCAGATCGACGAGCTGATCGCGGCCGCCGCCATCTACGCCTCGATCCCGCAACCCGCGGGGATCGCCGACGATGGGGTCCCGGAACTCGCCGGCGGCCGCCGGGCGGATCGGCCGGCCACGCCGAGCCTCGCCGACGATCGCCGGCTCGGCGCCGGGGATCGGCTGCGAAGGCGGGCCGGCGCCCTGTACGAGATCCTCCGGCCGTTCGCCTTCACCGCGTCGGTGATCCCGGTGCTGGCCGGAGCCGCCCTCGCCTGGGTCGACGAGGCATGGAGCTGGCCGCCGTTCATCGCCGCGGTCCTGGGCGCCGTGTTCCTCCACGCCGGAACGAACATCGTCAACGAGGTCTACGACGTCCGGAAGGGCGTCGACTCGATCACCAGCCCGCGGGCGAGCCACGCGATCGTCAAGGGCCGGATGCGCGAGCGGACGGCGCTGACGATCGCGGCGACCGCGTTCGGCCTCGCGATCCTCGTCGGGATCCTGCTCATCGCCCTGCGCGGATCGGCGATCCTCGTCCTCGGGACGCTCGGGCTGATCGGCGGCTGGGGCTACACGGCGCCACCGCTCGAGTACAAGAACCGCGGGCTCGGCGTGCCGATCGTGTTCCTGCTGATGGGTCCGCTCATGGTCGAGGGGGCCTACTTCGCGGTGAGTGGAGCCTGGTCGTCGACCGCCCTCGTCCTGTCGATCCCGGTCGGGCTGCTCGTGGCGGCGATCCTCCACGGCAACGAGTGGCGGGATATCCGCGAGGACAGCCGGGCCGGGATCTCGACGATGTCGGCCCGGATCGGCCGACGCTGGGCGCACTACGGCTACGTCGGGCTCGTATTGGGCGCGTACATCGTGCTGGCACTCTCAGTCATCGCGCGGATCCTGCCGGCGTGGTCGATGCTCGCGATCCTGTCGCTGCCATTCCTCGCCCAGGTCATCCGCTCGGCCGAGCTCGGGGCGACCGGCCAGGCACGGGCGATCGCGATGATCGACCTCCAGACCGCCCGGCTCCACCTGGCGTTCGGCTCGATGCTCGTCCTCGGGCTCGTCCTCTCGAGACTCGTCGGTGGCTGAGCGGCCGCGTCGACGGCCGGTCGCGCCGGGCGCCCTCGAGGTCGGGCTCGTCGCGGCCCAGGCGGCGTTCGCGGCGACGTTCCGCGGCCCGCGCCGGCGGTTCTGGCAGCGGATGACCGTGACCGGTCTCGCCCTCGGGTCGCTGGCCCTCTTGACCAGCCGGCCGGCGCGCCAGGCGCGGATCGGCCCGACCGATATCGCGATCGGGCTGGCGTCGGCGGCCACGCTGTACGCCACGTTCCGCGTCGGCGACACGTTCGCGCGGCGGTTCGTGCCCGGCGGCGACGCCCAGATCCGCGACATCTACACCCTCCGGACGCTCCGCCCCCGGCCCGAGATCGCGGCCCGCCTCGCCACGATCGTCGGCCCGGCCGAGGAGCTCTTCTGGCGCGGGCTCGTCCAGGAGGCCCTGATGGATCGCGCCGGCCGGTGGCCGGGAGCGGCGCTCGCGGCAATGGCCTACGGCGGCGTCCACATCGTGACCGGCAACTTCACGCTGTTCGGCGCGGCGGGGATCGCCGGCGCCCACTGGTGCCTGCTCTACGCCATGGGTGTCCCGCTCGGCGCCCTCATCGTCAGCCACGTGACCTGGGACGTCTGGATCTTCCTCGTCCAGCCGACCGGGGATGTCGCGGGCCTCGTCCCGGCCGAGTCCGCGACCGCCGGAGGCTCGATCCTGCCTCTTGCCTGACGGCGGGAAACATGCTAGCGTTCAGTAGCATAAAACTCCGCGGCCAAGGAGCCCCAGCCATGTCCACCCTTCCCGAGCCGGTCGAGCAGCTGCTCGGCGCGGCCCTCGTCGGCGAGCTGACCGTCGTGGACGCGACCGGTCATCCGGTCACGTACCCGCTGATCCCGCT
>DATAIW010000465.1:0-2095 GCA_036262455.1 Candidatus Limnocylindrales bacterium
CTGCCCGGCCGGATCGCGGTCGTCTCGCCCCGCAACCTCGGCGCCCACCTGGTGTCGCGCGCCTGACGGGCATCGAGTTCCGGATCCGTGCCGGGGGCCTACCCGCCTTGCTCCCGGTCGTATCGTGACCGGAGAGCGAGCGCCCAAGGCGCCAGGATGATCAGCGAGAGTGGTCCGAGGAAGAGGGCGAGCCAGACCGCGACGGCCCCTTCGTTCCCGTGTCGGCAGGCCGTTGCGTAGGGATACAGAACCGCGAGCGCGATGATCGACACGACCGCCACCGACCAGAACCAGGCCATTCCGGGGCCTTCGTTCGCGAACACCCAGACGCCGATCGCAACCGCGGCAACCGCAAGGACGGAGACGACCGCCATCTCGCGAGTCGCGCGCCGACCATCGGATCGGCCAGCGTCCATCGTCATCGCCTCCTGAACCCGTTCGCCCCGCGATCGTCGTCGTTCCGCTGGGCCAACATTGTGCCGTCTGGCCTGACTGGCTCGCGTCTCCGACCGGCGCGGACCGCGGTCGGGGGAGGTCTTGCGCGGTCCGGGGCGATTGACCGCACAGCGCAGACTCGGGTGCATGGACGGCTTCCTGCAGGCGATCGGGCGCGGGATCAGCGGCCTCGTCGTCGGCTCGTTCACGGTCATCGGCCAGACGCTGCACGGGATGGTCGACACGCTCAACCGGGCGCTGCCGGGCGGGATGCTCGCGGCCGTCGTCTTCGTCGTCCTGGTCGTCGCCGCCTGGCAGCTCGCCAAGCGCTGAGCCCTCGCCTCGGCCGGCCCGCCGCGCCGCGCCGCGCGGCCACCGCTCACTCAGGTTCCGGCGGCATCCTCGTCGTCGGCTCGCCGTTCACCACCCTGGGCCGGCGGCGTCCACGATCGATCGGCGTAGCGCTGCTGGCGCCGGACGAGGTCGTCGACCCGTTCCTGGTCGAACCGGGCCAGTTCGAGCTCGCGGGCCCGTTCCTCGGCGTCGACCGTTGCCGCGTCGGCGGGCTCCGCCGCCGCCGGCTCGGAATCGTCGGCGCCATCCCTGTCGCCATTGCCGAGCAGCCGTCGCAGGAAGCCCATCCTCAGCCGCCGCCGACCGGGCTCGCCGTATGCCCGCGGACGAATGTCAGCGTCTCGTCCCAGGCCTGCGTGCTGGCGTGCGCAAACTGCTCGGCCTTGCGATCGAAGAAGCTGTGCGGAGCGCCGTCGTAGGTCACGAACCGGTGCTCGACACCCGACGCGGTGAGTGCCTCGTCGAACTGCCCGACGGCCTCCGGCGAGGTCGCGCCGTCGGCACCGCCCCAGACGCCCAGGATCGCGTTCGTCATCCGGTCGGTCACGTCTGCCGGAGCGGCCGTCCCGCCACGGCCCGGACCGGCGGGGATCCCGTAGAAGCCGATCGATCCGGCGAGCTCGAGCCCGAGGGTCGCCGTCAGATAGGCGAGGCGTCCGCCGAAGCAGAAGCCGATCGTGAAGAGCGCTCCGACCCGGCCCTCGTCCTCCATCCGCAGATGCCTCGCCGCGGCCTGGACGTCGACCGAGGCGTTCGGCCATGTGACCTGCTCGACATGGGGCATGAACTCGAACTCGTCGCCGCGCTCGCCGACGCCGGCCGTCCGGCCGAAATAGTCGATCGCAAGGGCGTCGACGCCGTTCTCGGCGAACCGCAGGGCGAGCTCCTCGTAGAAGGGGTGCAACCCGCGGACGTCCGGCAGGATCACGATGCCGGCCCCGCTCGGCGTCGTCGCCCGGGCGCGAAAGGCGCGGAAGCGGTTGCCGTCGGCCGCCTCGAGGGTCAGCTCGGTCGAGTCGAGGGCGCCGCCGGCGATCTCCGGGATCGGCGGCCGGGAGTCGAGGTCGAAACACATGGGCGGCGTTCCTCCAGTGATCGGGCGCCAAGGCTACCGCGGAGTCCGTCCAAGCGCGGTGCGCGATAACCGGCGGTGAAGCGCCGACGGGCATCGTGCGCGTGATGGATCGCTGGCGGTTCGGTCGGGTCGTGCGCGCACTTCGTCAACGGCATGGTTGGAGACAGGAGGATCTCGCAAAGCACGCCGGCGTCTCGCGCAGCGTCGTCGGCCGGATCGAGCGCGGTGAAC
>DATAIW010000466.1:0-1547 GCA_036262455.1 Candidatus Limnocylindrales bacterium
CCGATCATCGGCTCCGAGCACCTCGCCCTCCTCCTCCGCGGGCCGGGGCCTGGCGGGCGCGACGTCGGCGCGGAGCTGGCCGAGGCCTTTCGGGTCGTCCGCCGCGAGCTCGGCGTCGAGGCCGTGCGGGCGCATGCCATCCTCGACGACTCGCTCGCGGTCTACCACGACTCGGGCGATGGGCCGACCCTCGATTTCTCAAGGGTGGACGAGGTCCTGGATCGGCTGCTCGAGACCGGCCTCAGGCCGATCGTCGAGCTCTCGTTCATGCCGCGCGACCTCGCGAGCGAGCCCCACGCGACGGTGTTCGCCTACGCGGCGATCATCTCGCCGCCGCGCGACCTGGAGCGGTGGGCGGCCCTCGTCGGCGACCTCGTCGCCCACCTGGCGGAGCGGTACGGTCGCGGCGAGGTGCGCCGCTGGGCGTTCGAGGTCTGGAACGAGCCGAACCTCTGCGTCTTCTGGTCGGGCGCCGAGTCCGACTATCTCCAGCTGTACGAGGCAAGCGTCCGGGCCGTCAAATCGGTCGACCCGAGCTTCCGGGTCGGTGGCCCGGCCACCGCAGCCGCGGCCTGGGTCGACGACCTCCTGGAGTTCTGCCAGGCGACAGGCGTGGCGCTCGACTTCATCTCGACCCACACCTACGGCCTGCCGCCGCTCGACCTCCGTCCGGTCGTCGCTCGTTTCGGGCGGCCCGACCTGCCCCTGTGGTGGACCGAATGGGGCGTCAGCCCGCGCCTTGGCGCGCCGATCAACGACAGCGCGTGGGCCGCGCCGCTCGTCGCGCGCGGCATGCGATCGGCGGCCGGCCGCGTCGAAGCGCTCGCCTACTGGGTCGCGTCGGACCACTTCGTGGAAGGCGGCGACGCGCCGACGCTGTTCCATGGCGGGTTCGGGCTGCTCACGATCGGCAACCTCCGCAAGCCCCGCTTCTGGGCGATCGCGATGCTGGAACGGCTGGGCGAGAACGAGCTGGCGAGCGAGCTGGACGGCGACGGCGCGCGTTCGCTCGTCGAGGCGTGGGCGTCGAGCGATCCCGACGGCCGGGTCGCGATCGCGGTCTGGAATGGGACGCTCGACCAGTCGAAGGGGGCCGGGGTCCGCGCCCTCGGTCGGTCGGTCACGCTCAAGGTCGAGGGGCTGCGGCCGGGGAAGTTCGAGCTGCGGCACCACCGGGTCGACGCCCGCCACTCGAACATCGTCCGGACCTGGAAGCGTCTCGGCCGGCCTGACTGGCCGGATGACGCCGGCTGGACACGTCTCCGCGCAGCCGACCGCCTCGAGGCCCTCGAGCCGCCCCGCCCGGTCCGCGCCCGCCAAGGCCGGCTCGAGCTGGAGTTCGAGCTGCCGATGCCGGCCATGTCGCTCGTCGAGCTCGTGCCGATTGGCCACCGGAACGACCGTGTCGCCCATCCGTGACCGGCGGCAGGTCCGCGACCCGCGGCCGCTGATCGCAACCGAGCTGCGAAACCGGGCCGGCCTCTCGATCGAGCTCCTGGACAACGGCTCGCTCTTCGCGATCCGCCACGGCGACGTCCTGATCAACC
>DATAIW010000467.1:0-6258 GCA_036262455.1 Candidatus Limnocylindrales bacterium
GGCCTGGGAGGCCGGCCACCCCGCCCGGATCGACACGCGTGCCGGGGCCGCCTGAGCGCCGGACCGGCCCTCGAGCCGCCCGCCCGGCGGAGGGCGGGCGCGGTCGTCGGGCGGAGGAGATCAGCGGCCGGGGGCGCGCCCGACCAGGCAGAGGACGCAGCCGAGGTGTGGGGCCGTCGCGTGGGCGCGGTGGACCGCGGCCATCCGGCGGGTGATCCGGTAGTTGACGGGGCGGGAGGTCGTGCGGGTCATCGGGAGCGGTCCTTTCGATCGATGGTCGCTCCTCTCGGAACGAGACCCGATCCTGCCGACCCACCGCAGCGGCCGGCAGGGCCGCGCGACCTCGATCGGCATGGACAGGTGACGATGCCGGGCGTGCCCGGCCGGGGAACCCGCGGCCGATCGATGTCGTCTACCGAGCCATGACGACCTCCACCGCCGCGCTTCGAGCGGTTCTCGCCATCGCCATCGCAACCGCCATCGGCCTGTCCGCGTGTTCGGGCGCGGCGGCGCCGGCGACAACGCCGTCGGGCGACGCCACGGCATCCCCGGTGCCAGCCTCGGCACCGTCTGACGGAGCCGATCCGGGCGCGGGCGGCGGCGGCGGCTCAGCTGGGAATCCGGGCACGGGAATCGGGATCGATCCCGTGGACCCCGCACCCGTCGATCCGGGAGGCGGGCAGCCGATGCTCGTCCGACCGGTCCCAGGACGGGCCGATCCGCATCCGGTGGCCCCGATCGCCCTGCAGGTGTCGGTCGATGGACGGCACGTCCTCGTCAAGGTCAGCTGGTACGGCGGCGTCGAGCCCTGCTCGGTCCTCGATTCGGTCAGGGTCGAGCGGTCGGGGACGGAGATCGCCCTCACGCCGATCGAAGGCTCGAGCGATCGGACCGCGATGTGCGTTGAGATGGCGGTCCTCAAGGCGACGATCGTCGACCTCGGCGAGCTCGATCCCGGAACCTACCGGATCTCGGCGCCGGGCAGCGACGCCACGCCGGTCGTGATCACGGTCGACTGATCCGGGCGCGCCGGCCCATTCCGGACGCGGGGACCGCAGCCAACCCATACTTCGCGGCGGTGAACCTCTTCGACGTCGCCGTTCTCGTCCTCCTCGTCGGCGCGGTCCTGATCGGGGTCAAGTCCGGAGCCCTGCCGCAGCTCGGAGGCCTGATCGGGGCGTTCGGCGGCGGGGCCGTCGCCGTCCTCGGCCTGCCCTGGATCGAGGGCCCTCTCGGTGCCGTCCCGCCGGAGATCCGGGCGATCCTGGTCCTGGCCGGGATCCTGTTCCTCGTCGGGATCGGGGAGGCGGTCGGCGCGGCCCTCGGACGAACCCTTGCCATCCGCCTGCGCGGCAGAGTCCTCGATCGCTTCGACCGGATCCTGGGCGGCTTCCTCGGCGCCGCCCAGGCGCTGCTGGTGGTCTGGCTGATCGGCGGCCTGCTCGCCGCCGGCCCGATGCGCAATCTCGCGGTCCAGGCGCAGACATCGCTCGTCGTGCGCGGCCTGACCGCGATTCTTCCGGCCCCGACAGAGATCGCCGCCGAGCTCGGCCAACTGCTCCACGACACCGGCATCCCGGACCTCTTCGTGGGCCTCGATCCGCTTCCCGCCCCGGACGTGGATCGGCCGACGGATCCGGCCGCCCAGGCGATCGCCTCCGCTGCGATCCCGAGCCTGGTCCGGGTGTCGGCCGCGACCTGCCAGTTCCAGTCATCCGGAACCGGCTTCGCGGTGGCCCGCGGGTACGTCGTCACGAACGCTCATGTGGTGGCCGGCGCGTCCCTGATCCGGATCCAGGCACCCAACGGACGACCGCTCGACGCGGTCACCGTGTTCGACGATCCGGAGCTCGATGTCGCCCTCCTGTGGGTTCGTGACCTCGACGTCGCTCCCCTCCGGTTCGCCGCCACGGACCCGGACCGCGGCGCGGTCGGCGCCACGCTCGGCTTCCCGCACGGTGGCGGCCTGCTGATCGAACCGGCCGCGGTCGCGGGGGCCTACGACGCCCAGGGTCGCGACATCTACGGAACGCGGCGGGTCAGCCGCCGGATCCTCGAGCTGCGGGCGGTCGTCGACCAGGGCGACAGCGGCGGCCCCTTCATCCTCACTGACGGATCCGTCGGTGGGGTCGTGTTCGCCGAAGCGCGGACGGATGAGAATGTCGGCTACGCCTTGACGCCGACGTCGGTCGCGGCTGCGATCCGGCCGTCCATCGGGCGAACCGGGCCGGTCGACACCGGCGCCTGCATCCATTGACGGGCGCCCCGAGCCGGGCGCGCCAGCCCGTGAGTCGCTGATCGGGGGCGCGGCCGTCGCGGCCGTCGCGGCCGTCGCGGTCGTCCCGGTCGTCCCGGGCCGGAAGGTGGGCGCGACGAAACGGATCACGGACCTCTAGGATCGGCGGATGACCGATCCGATCACCCCTTCGACCGACCCAGACACCCGTCTTGCCTCGCTCGCGGCCGAGGCCTGGGACAGCCAGATGGCCGCCCATCCGGTCCTCGCGACGGCCCTCGGCGACCGCCGCTTCGACGACCGTCTCCGGAAGAACGGACCCGGGGCGGGTGCCGCCGACGCGGCGCGGCTCAGCGGCCTGTCGCACCGGGCGGCCGCCATCGATCCGGCGACGCTCTCCGCCGACGATCAGGTCACCCACTCGGCGCTCGTCGACTTCCTCGGGTTCGAGCTCGATCTCGCCGAAGCCGGGCTCGCCGCCTGGTCGGTCGATCCGCTGGACGGGCCGCAGGTCGCGTTCTTCAACGTGCCGTCGTTCCAGCCGGTCCGGACCCTGGCCGACGGCGAGGCTCTCGTGGCCCGCTGGCGGGCGATCGGGCCGTGGATCGATCGCCTGACCGGCACCACCCGCGATGCCCTCGCCCGCGGCATCGCGGCGCCACGGGCGCTCGTCCGCAACGTCGTCGGCGAGCTCGACGACCTGCTGGCGAGACCGGTCGACGACTGGCCGCTCGTGGATCCGTCCCGAGAGGACCATCCGGGGTGGACGCCGGACCAACGTCGAGCCCAGGCCGACGCGATCCGGGACGCGGTCGCCGATGGCATCCGACCCGCCTTCGCCCGCTACCGGGCGTTCCTGGCGGACGAGCTCGGGCCGGTCGCTCGCGGCGACGAGCGCCCCGGGCTGTCGCACGTCCCGGGCGGCCTCGAGGCCTACGCCCGCCTCGTCCGCTCCCACACCACGCTCGACCTCGCGCCCGAGGAGATCCACCGGATCGGCCTCGAGGAGACCGAGCGGATCGACGCCGAATTCCGCGAGCTCGGCGGGCGGCTCCTGCGGACGAACGACGAGGCGACGATCCTCGCCCGGCTGCGGGCCGATCCGGCCCTCCATTTCTCCACGCCGGCCGAGGTGTTCGACGTCGCCGAGGCGTCGCTCGCCCGGGCCAACGCGGCGATCCCGGCCTGGTTCGGCCGCCTGCCGAAGACACCGTGCGTCGTGGTGGAGATGGGCGCCCACGAGGCGAAATACTCGACGATCGCCTACTACCGCGAGCCAGCCTCGGACGGGAGCCGGCCCGGCAGCTACTACATCAACACGTCTGCTCCGGCGACGCGGCCGCGCTACGAGGCCGAGACCCTGGCTTTCCACGAGGCCGTCCCGGGTCACCATCTCCAGATCGCGATCGCCCAGGAGCTCGACGGGCTGCCCGCCTTCCGGCGGCTCGGCGGGCCGACGGCCTATGTCGAGGGCTGGGGTCTCTACAGCGAGCGCCTGTCGGCCGAGATGGGCCTCCTGTCGGGTGATATGGATCGGTTCGGCATCGCGTCCTTCGACGCGTGGCGGGCGTGCCGGCTCGTCGTCGACACGGGCCTCCACGCCCTCGGCTGGAGCCGCGATCGGGCGATCGGATTCATGGTCGAGCACACCGCGCTCGCCGAGAACAACATCGCCAACGAGGTCGACCGGTATCTCGCCATTCCCGGCCAGGCCCTCGCCTACAAGCTCGGCCAGCGCGAGATCCTGCGACTTCGCGATGAGGCCCGCACCGCGCTCGGTGCCGACTTCGACATCCGGGCGTTCCACGACGTTGTCCTCGGCCAGGGGGCCGTCGGCCTCGCGACGCTGGGGTCGGTCGTGGAAGCCTGGGTCCGGGCGGGCTGAGCGCGAGCGCAGCCCTCAGTTCGCGGCTTCGGGCTGCTGGTTGCGGATCCGCTTGGCGAGAGCCTCGAGGACACACGTCCGGATCGCCGGAAACTGGTCCATCAGGGAGTGGAACTCACGATGGCCGAGGACGAGGAGCGTTGCGGCCGTGTCGGTCGTCGCGCTGGCGGTTCGCGGACCTTCGTCCAGCAGGGCGATCTCGCCGAAGAAGTCACCGGGTTCCATTGTCCGGATCCGCGTTCCGCCGCGATCGATCCCGACGGTCCCGCTGACGACGACGTAGAACTCGCGTCCCGTGTCGCCCTCGCGCATGAGGACCCGGCCGGCGGCCACGTCGACCTCCTCCGCGAGACGCCCGACTTCCTCGATCTCCTTCCGGCCGAGACCCGCCAGGAGCGGCGTCCGCTTGAGCAGTTCCAGCTTCTGGTCGGTATGCGTCGCCATCACCCTCTCCAACGTCGCGGCCATGCGTCCGGGCAGCATAACGGAGGAAGTGCCACGTTCAATGGCTGTCGCGCAATGGCTGTCGCGCCTTCGCGGCCGATCGCGGCGTTGACCCCTGCGGTCCTCGGGGTCGCCTTGCGCTCGACCACGCATGCGACGAACGCAGTCGCCGGTTGGCGTGCCCTTCGCGGCCGATCGCGGCGTTGCGCCCTGCGGGCGGTCGTGTCTTCGCTGGGCGCCGGTCCGGGACCGACCACGCCCTACACTGGACGCTCGCCCGTCCGCGCTCGTCCATCGCACCGGAGACCGCTCGATGCCCGACCTGCCGCACCCCTACGATCGTCCGTCCGATCCCGCGAAACGGCATTCGGCCGCGCTCACCGACGGCCCCGATCGGGCCGCGGCGCGCGGCATGCTCAAGGCGATCGGCTTCACCGACGAGGATCTCGCCAAGCCGATCGTGGGCGTCGGGACGAGCTGGATCGAGACGATGCCCTGCAACTACAACCATCGGCGACTCGCCGAGTCGGTCAAGGCGGGCATCCGGGCGGCCGGTGGGACGCCGATGGAGTTCGGGACGATCTCCGTCAGCGATGGCGTGTCGATGGGCACCGAGGGCATGAAGGCCTCGCTGATCAGTCGTGAGGTCGTCGCCGATTCGATCGAGCTCGTCGCCCGCGGCCATCTCTTCGACGGCCTCGTGTGCATCTTCGGTTGCGACAAGACCGGCCCGGGCGCGGCGATGGCGCTCGGCCGGCTCGACATCCCGGGCCTGACCCTGTACTCCGGCACGATCCATCCGGGGATCCGGTCGGCCGTGATGGGCGGCAACGGCTCGCGCGATGCGACCGTCGTCACGATCTTCGAGGCGATCGGCGCCTACCGGGCCGGCAAGATCAGCCTCGACGAGCTGTACGAGGTCGAGAGCGCCTCGTGTCCGGGGCCGGGCGCATGCGGCGGCCAGTTCACGGCCAACACGATGAGCATGGTCATGGAGACGCTCGGCCTGTCGCCGGCCGGGCTGAACGGGATCCCGGCTGAGGATCCGGCCAAGGACGAGGCCGCCCGTCGGGCCGGCGAGATGGTCATGCGCCTCGTCCGCGACGACATCCGGCCGTCGAGGTTCGTCACCCCGACCTCGATCGACAACGCGATCGCCTCGGTCGCCGCGACGGGCGGCTCGACGAACGCGGTCCTCCATCTCCTCGCGATCGCCCATGAATACGGCGTCCCGCTCGAGATCGACCGGTTCGGCACGATCGCCGACCGGACGCCGATCGTGGCCGACCTCCAGCCCGGCGGCCGCTACACCGCGACCCACCTCTACGACGCGGGCGGCCTCGCCCTGGTGTTCCGCGAGCTCCTCGGCGCCGGAAGGATCGACGGCGCGGCCCCGAACGTCGACGGGCGGACGACCGCGGAGGTCGCGGCCGCCGCGACCGCGACCGAGGGTCAGGACGTCGTGGTGCCGTTCGATCGGCCGATCAAGTCGACCGGTGGCCTGGCGATCCTGCGCGGTTCCCTCGCCCCGGACGGCTGTGTCGTCAAGCTCGCGGGTCACGAGCGGCGACTCCACCGCGGTCCTGCCCGGGTGTTCGACTCCGAGGGCGAGTGCTACGCGGCGGTTCGCGATCGCCGGATCGTCGCCGGTGACGTCGTCGTCATCCGCTACGAGGGTCCCGTCGGTGGGCCC
>DATAIW010000468.1:0-9702 GCA_036262455.1 Candidatus Limnocylindrales bacterium
CATGAGCCGCACGACGCCCGAGCCGGGTCGGTGGGCGCGACCCCGACCGCGGCGAAGGCGTCGACGAGCACGTCACGGAGCGGGGCCAGCTCATCCGCGGCGATCGACGCGTTGAAGTCGCCGGTCAGGACGAGCGGACCGGGAAGCGCGTCGGCGGCGGCCCGACCGGCCTGGACCTGGCGCCGGCGCTGCATGCGCCCGACGTAGCTGAGATGGGTGGTCGCGATCGTGATCCCGGCCGCCCTCCCGCCGACCAGACAGCGCGGTTCGCGGTGACCGGGGTCCGTGTCTCCGTAGCGGACGCCGGCCAGCGGGTGATCGGCCTCGATCGGCTCGACGAGGTCGTCGTTCGCGGCGCGCGGGAGGCCGAGCGCGAACCCGTCCGCGATCGAATCCCGGGTCAGGATCGCGTTGCCCCACATCGCCGACCCGATCGTGCGCCCGGTCTCGGGCTCGATCAGGGGATACGCGTGGGCGGCCGCGTAGCGGACGGATCGGTCTGTCAGTCGGGCGAGCTGGGCCGGCTGATCATGGACGGCTCCGTTCGGGGTCATGATCGTGACCTCCTGGAGCGTGGCGACGTCCGCGTCGAGCTCGGTCAGGATCGCCGCGATCCGCTCGAGCCGCTCGGGCGATACGTGCCGCCACCAGGCCGGCGGGAAGGGCTCGCCGGGACCGATTGCCGCCCGGATGTTCCAGGTGACGACCCGGAGGGTGGGCGGCGGTCTGGACGATTTCCCCCCGTACGGCACCATCGCGTCACAATAAGGGGGTTGTGCGAAGACCATCGGGAGAGGGTTGATGTCGGACGCTCGCCAGCCGACGGACCGCGATCTGCCGGGCTGGGATCGTGATCAGGAAGCCTTGGCTCGGGCACGGGCGATCCGGGACCGGATGACGCTCGAGGAGAAGGTCGAGTTCGTCACCGGCGACCGTGGCGACTGGAACTACGCGTTCTACAACGGCCCGATCGATCACCTCGGGATTCCGGCCCTGACGATGGCCGACGGCCCCGCCGGTGTCCGCATCAACAACCAGTCCGTGCACGACGGGCGGAGCACCGCGCTGCCGGCCCCGATCGCCCTCGCAGCCACCTGGGATCCCGAACAGGCGGCGCACTACGGCGACGTCATCGGCGCGGAGGCGTTCGCAAGCGGCCACAACGTTCAGTTGGCTCCGGCCGTGGACATCGCCCGGGCGCCGCTCGGCGGGCGGACGTTCGAGGCGTTCGGGGAGGACCCGCTGCTCCAGTCGCGGATGGTCGTCCCCGAGATCCTTGCCATCCAGCGGCATCCCGTCCACGCGACGATCAAGCACGTCGTCGCAAACAATCAGGAGTACCAGCGCTTCACGGTCGACGCCCGGGTGGACGAGCGGACGCTCCGCGAGATCTACTTGCCGCCGTTCGAGGCGGCGGTCCGCGACGCGCACGTGGCTGCCGCCATGGGCGCCTTCAACAAGGTCAACGGCATCTTCTCGTGCGAGAACCGGGCCATCCTTGTCGACATTCTCAAGGACGAGTGGGGCTTCCGCGGCTGGGTCATGAGCGACTATGACGCGACGTGGAGCACGACCGCCGCGGCCAACGGCGGTCTCGACAACGAGCAGCCGACCGGCCGCTTCTGGGGTCCGCGTCTCCTCGCCGCGATCCACGCGGGCGAGGTCGAGGTCGCGCAGCTCGACGACATGGTCGAACGGATCCTGTTCCCGATGGCCGCCCTGGGTTTGCTCGATCGCCCCGTGGACATCGCACCGCTGCCGGTCGAGGCGAACGGGCTCGTCGCACGCGGGATCGCCGAGCGGTCCATGGTCCTGCTCCAGAACGATGGCATTCTGCCGCTCGCGGCCGACGGCGTGCGGTCGATCGCGGTCATCGGCCCGGACGCCGACAACACGTCGGCCGCCGGCGCCGGCAGCGGCATGCTCAAGGCCGCATATGGGGTGAGCGCCCTCGACGGCATCCGGCAGCGCGCCGGCGACGGGGTCCGGGTCGAGTACGAGGCAGGAGTTGATCCCGTGTCGGCGGCAGTGCTGTTGCCGGGCTTGCCGGCGGTGCCGTCGGACTTCCTGCGCCCGGCTGACGACGGCAACGGCGAGGGCCGCGGCCTGACCGGCACGTATTGGCCGAATCTCCGATTCGCGGACATGCCGGTCCTCCAGCGCGTCGACCCGGAGGTCGCGCTCAACCTCGGCTTTTACAACATCCCGCTCTTCAACGGCATCTCGCCGAAGCTGGCGCTGACGCCGGGCTCGCTCAACGGGCGGATGTCCGCCCGGTGGACGGGCAGCCTCGTCGTCCCGCTGACCGGCAGGTACGAGCTGTCCCTGACGAGCTTCGGCGCCGGCCGGCTGTTTGTCGACGGCGAGCTCGTGATCGATATCCCGGGCGGCGGCGCCGATGACGTGCCCGACGCGGGCGCGACCGACAATCCGCCGATCCCGCCGATGGTTCCCGGCGTGGGACCGGTGGAGCGGACGACGGCGCTCGATCTCCTGGCCGATCGTCCCGCGACCCTGCGGCTTGAGTACGCTGCCGATTCCCCGGAGCTCAGTCCCCAGGCCGGACCACAGTTCCGGCTCGGCTGGCGCCCGCCCGACGGCCTCGTTCAGCCCGGGATCGCCGCCGCTGCCGAGCTCGCGGCGCGCTCGGATGTGGCGATCGTCGTCGCCCGCGATTACGAGACGGAGATGATGGACCGCCCGGACCTTCTCCTCCCGAACAACCAGGACGCCCTGATCCGGGCCGTCGCCGCAGCGAACCCGCGGACGGTCGTCGTGCTGATGAACGGGGCGCCGATCGAGACCGCGGCCTGGGATCAGGACGTCGCCGCCCTCGTCGAGGCGTGGTTCGCCGGCCAGGAGCAGGGCCACGCCCTCGCCAGCGTCCTGTTCGGCGACGTTGACGCGTCCGGCCGTCTTCCGCTGACGTTCCCGCGGAGCTTGGCCGAGACGCCGGTCTCGAGTGCGGCGCAGTATCCGGGAGTCGATGGGGTCGCGACCTATAGCGAGGGGGTCATGGTCGGCTACCGGGGGTATGACGAGCTCGGCCTCCAGCCCCGGTTCCCGTTCGGCCACGGCCTCTCGTACACGACGTTCGAGTACGGCGGTCTGGAGGTCGATCCCGCGCCGGCAGCCGAGGACGACGTCGTCGCGACCGTCAGCTTCGAGGTGGCGAACACCGGGAGCAGGCCCGGCGTCGAGGTGGCCCAGGTGTATGTCGGCCGGCTTCCCGGTCCGACCCGGACCCCGCTCCGTCAGCTCGCCGGTTGGGCCCGGATCGGGCTCGATCCCGGCGAGCGCCGGCGCGTGTCGGTTGCGATCGCCCGGCGGTCAGTTTCGGTCTGGGATGTGGACACCCACGCCTGGCAGACGCCGGCCGGGGACGTGTCCGTGGAGGTCGGCCGTTCGTCGCGCGACCTGCGCCTGAGCGCCCGCGTCGGGGTCCGCTGATCAGCCGAACGCCGGCCCGTCATCGACCGGGCCGGCGTTCGTCGTTCCGCGCAGGGGACTGGACCGCCTACTTGACGGACCCGGCCAGGAGACCCTGGACGAAGTAGCGCTGGAGGCTGAAGAACACCAGGAGCGGCAGGAACATCAGCAGGAACGCGCTCGCTGCGAGGATGTGCCACTGCGATCCGTACGTCCCGAGCAGCGTCAGCACCTGGACGGTGATCGGTTTCGTGCCCTGGCCCTGGGCGAAGATCAGCGCGACGAGCAGGTCATTCCAGACCCACAGGAACTGAAAGATCCCATACGCCGCGATCGCCGGCACGGACAGGGGCACGACGATCCGCCGGAAGATCCCGAACGACGAGGCCCCGTCGATCCGGGCCGCCTCGATCAGGTCCTTCGGCAGGGTGATGAAGAAATTCCTGAGCAGGAAGATTCCGAAGGGCAGAGCGAACGCGGTATGGGCCAGCCACAGGCCGGCAAAGCCCTGGGTCAGTCCGAACGGCTTCATCAGCTGGAGAACCGGGATGAACGCGACCTGGATCGGCACCATCAGGAGCGCGATCGTGATCAGGAACAGCGTGTCCCGGAACGGGAATCGCAGCCACGAAAAGGCGTAGGCCGCCAGTGATGCCAGAAAGATCGGAAGGAACGTCGACGGGAGCGTGATGATCAGGCTGTTGATGAAGGCCTTGAGGATGCCCTGGCCGTTCAGCACCTCGACGTAGTTGTCGAGCGTGAAGCGGAGCGTCCCGAGGGTCTCCCACCAGCCCGTCGACGCGATGTCGTTGCGCGGCCGGAACGACGTGATCAGCAGCCCGATCGTCGGCACCAGCCACACGATCGCCACGATCCCGAGCGCGATGTGGATCGGCGTCCGGTTCAGCATCTTGATGATCCGGCCACTCAGGGTGCGGGGCTTCGCCCCGGCCATCCCGACACCGGTGAGGGCATCCTGGGTCATGTGACGGACTCCGTCCGGAACCTGCGGATGTTGAAGATCATGATCGGGATCAGGATCACGAGCATGACGACGGCGACAGCCGCGCCCTTGCCGAACTGATTGCCCGGGAAGGCTTCCTGATACATCGTGAAGGCGATGACCCGGCTCGCTGCCCCCGGCCCTCCCTGGGTCATCACGTAGATCAGGTCGAAGAGCTTGATCACACCGACGATCAGGGTGACGGCCAGGACCGACATCGGCAGGCTGACCATCGGCAGGATGATCTTCAGGAAGACCTGGAACTCGTTCGCGCCATCCGAGCGGGCCGCTTCGAGGATCTCGGTCGAGATCGACTTGATCGCCGCCGAGAGGATGACCGTCGCGAACCCGACCCCGGCCCAGACGCCGACGAAGATCAGGGCCGCGTTGACGAAGTTCGTGTCACCGAGGAACGCGATCGGCTTGATCCCGAAGACACCGAGGAAGGCGTTCAGGAAGCCCTGATCAGGGTTCGCCGAGTAGACGAAGGTCCAGATCACGCCGAGAGCGGTCGCGGCGATCGCCTGGGGGATGAAGACGATCGCCTTGATCTGCTTCTCGTAGCGCACCCGGGTGGCCATCACGGCGATGATCAAGCCCAGGGCCAGCACGATCCCCGTGTAGAAGATCAGCCACAGGACGTTGTTCCAGATTGCCCCGCTCGGCGGGAAGGTCTTGAAGTTGATGAAGTTCGGATCGTTCGTCAGCAGGTTGATGTAGTTCGTGAACCCCACGAACTCCGAGAACTGGCTGTTGGCACGACCCCGAAAGAAGCTGAGCGCGATCGTGTAGATCGCGGGAAACACCAGGAAGATGGCCATGAGAAGCATGGCCGGAGCGAGGAACAGGACCGCAATCGGCTCGCGCTCCCTCGCTCCGCCCTTCTTGGCCGCCTTGACCGGCACCGCCGGCGGGACAGCTTGTGGAGCGACAGCCATGAGCCCTCCTCGCGCTTGGAATCGAACGAGGGCGGACCCGTGAAGTCCGCCCTCATTCAGCTCAGTCGACTATTCGGCAGCCCATGCGGCCTGCTGGGCCGTGTTGAACGTGCTGACCAATCCGTCGATCGGATCGCCCTTGATGACGCTCTGGAGCATCGCCCCGAAGTCCGGGCCACCGGCCGGCAGGAGGTCTTGCCCGTCGAACCGGACGGCCGCGGCGTTGGCGACCTGAGCGGCCTCCTTCTTCGCGGACTCGTTCGGATAGATGTCGGCCGAGACGCCCTTGATCGGCGAGATGATGATCCCCGTCTTCGCCCAGGTGGTCCCGGCATCGACGGTCGTCATGTACTGCAGGAACTCCTTGACGCCCGGCTTGGCGGTCAAGGCGGCGATGACATCGCCACCGATCGTGACGCCGCCCGGATTGCCGAACCCGGGGAAGTCGAACCACCCGATCGTGTCGCCCCACTTGAGGTCCTTGTTGGTATCGCCGGTGGCAATGCCGTAGACAAAGCCGCCCTCGTAGTACATCGCCGCATCCGGGGCGGGCTTGAAGACCTGGCCGATGCCGTCGGTGAAGGCGGCCCCGAGGGCACCGTTGATCCCGCCGACGACATTGTCCTCGATCAGGACCTGCTTCATCGTCTCCATCGCTGTCTTGACGGTCGGGTCGGTCCAGTCGCCGTCCTTGCTGAAGAGCTTCGTATACGCGTCAGGACCGGCCTGGCGGATGTAAATGCTCTCGAACCAGTCGGTCAGCGTCCACGAGTCCTTGGCGCCGAGCCCGAGCGGCTTGATGTTCTTGGATTTGAGCGTACTGATCACGGTCTTGAACTCGTCCCACGTCTTCGGCTCGGCCGTGACGCCGGCCGTCTTGAAGAGGTCCGGACGATAGAAGACCGTGCTCTTGCTGTTGAACTTGACCATCAGGCCGTACTGCTTGCCGTCAACCTGGCCGATTTCCAGGATGCCCGGGGCGTAGTTGCTGGCGAGGGCGCTGACGTCGATCCCGAGGGACGCGAAGTCCTTGATCGAGCCGTCCTTCGCGAAGCTGCGAAGGAAGCCGATGCCCGGCATGATCGCGACATCAGGCGGGTTGCCGCCCGCGATGGCGGTCCGGAGAACCGTCGCGTAGTCGGTGCGCTGGGCCACGTAGTTGGCCGTGATGCCGGTCTTGGCCTTGAAGTCGGCCAGGACCGTCTGGAAGGCGGTCTCCTCGGCGCCGCCCCACAGGGAGGTGACCGTGATCGAGCCGCCGGTGGCGGCCTGCGAGCCCGTCGCAGCCGAGCTGCCGGATGTCGGAGCCGTCGACGCGGGTGGGTTGGATGCGCCGCCGCCGGTGCTCGGGGCGGGGGTGCCGCCGCCGCCGCATGCGGAGACGATCAAAGCTGCCGCAATGGGCAGGGTCAGGAACCGCGGGAATTTGGCCATCGGCCTTCTCCTCCTCCTTGCTGACGCCCCGGCCCGGCCGGCGGTCCATCCCCGCTCTCGCGATCGAGGATCGTCAGACGAAATCTTGCCCACAACCCGTGGGACGTGCTGCCCGGCGGTCGCCGGGTGTGTAGGTCGACGACGTCCGATCGGCTGCCGGCGGATCTCCCTGTCGCCCCGCTGGCGGAGCCAGCGCGGGCAGGGGGCAGGCCTGCAGTGGTGATCGGGCGCGTCGCGGTGCCGGATCGAGTATCCGACGGCGAGACTAGCCGCGCATTCTCGGCACTGTCAACGTTACAGCGATATCGCGCGTCCACGTGGCGGCTCAGGCGGGTGGGGCGAAGCGGATCCGGACCGTCCGGATCTCCCACGGCCCGAGGGCGAGGCGAAGGGAGCCATCGGGCTCGAGCACCAGGTCCGCACCCAGCCGGCCGAGAAGGTCGATGTGCTGGGCGGCCGCGAGGCGCCGGCCGGAGATCGACGCCACGGTGGCCGTGTCGATCTCGGCGACGACGCGCAGCTCCAGCTCGTCGCCGTCGCCGCTCGCTGCTGGTCGTCGCCGGAGAGCGGAGAGGACGACGCCCTGGCCGTCGATCCGGACGCCTGCGGCCGGGGCGTCGGGCTCCGGGTCAGCCGACCCCGGACCGCCCCGGCCGACGGCGGTCACGAACGGGAGCTGGTAGGCCTCGGCCGCTCGCAGGACGTCGGCGTCGCTCCACGAGCCGGCGTGCGGCAGGACGGCGAACGTGAACCGCCACGGCCCGATGATCTGGGCAGCGGGAACGGCGACCTCCGGGCCGGCCGGGTCCTCGCGGAACGGGTTGTCGTTGCGGCTGATCAGGCCCGTCGAGCGGAGGACCGTCAACGCCAGCTCGCGCCCGTCGACGAGCTCGTACTCGGTGACGTGGTCGAGCAGGACCGTCGCCCCCGCCGCGTGGACGAAGCCGTGGGCCGGGAACGTCGGGGTCGGGACCTCGCCGTGGCCGGCCTCCTCGGTCAGGCCCCGGTCGACGACGGCAAACTGGCCCTCGGCCGAGGAGTGGTCGGTCGCCGCGGGCAGCGGCAGGTGCCAGCGGACGCGATGGTCGCGGGCCGGATTCGTGAACGCGACGACGACCCGCACGAACGGCTCGCCGGCCCGTAACTCGACCGTGGTCGTGACCTCGACCGGCGCCGTGGCATCGCTCCGGGATGAGCCGTCGGTGGCCAGCCCGACCGGCCAGTCGTAGCTCGCGACGACCTCGATCGAGCCGCGGATCGGGCCGCGCTCCTGGGCGGCGGTGACGACGATTCGCGGCCGGTCGACAACCCGGTCCGTGGCCGGCGGCCCGTAGTTGTACGTGTCGCCGAAGTCGCCGCCATCCACGAGCCGGCCGGCGCCGGTCAGCCGGACCCCGCCGCCGTCGATCGTGAGCGTGCCGTCGTCGGCGACCTGGACGCTGACGAGCCCGTTGCGGATCGCGCGATCCTCGACCATGACCGCGGCGTTCGACGGAACCGCGGCTTGGCCCGCGTCGACCGGGCGCACGAGCGCACCGCCGAGCGGCGGCGCAGGCACGGCCGCGAGGAGCCGGCGCCGGTCACCCCGAACAACCGCCACGTCCCAGATCGCGTCCGGGTCGAGGCCGCTCTCGGCGGCCACGGCGTCGAGGATCGTGTCGACGTCGAAGTCGACCGGCGCGGCGGGGTCGTCCATCCGCAGGATCAGCTCCGGTGCCGACCCGTCGCGCACGATTTCGTGGCCATCGAGCGACGAGCCGAACAGCTCGCGGCCGTGGAGCCGCCGGGCGAACAGCTCGGGCAGCTGGCGGCCGGTCATCCGGAGCCGGCGGAGGACGGTCTCGGGGCGCTCGACGAGCTGGGTGGGGACGCGCCGGCCATCGCCGAGCTCGAGCTCGACCGCGGGCCACGCGGCCGGCACGGCCAGGTCGAGCTCGACGACATCGGATCGGTCGTGTGGCGATGGGTTCACCACGACCGTCGTGCCACGCGGGGCCCTCGCGGCGAGGGGCCGGAGTGCCGTCGCGAGGACCCCGCGGCCGATCTGCTCGGCCTCGGCGAAGCGGGTCAGGACCTGGGCGACGACCGCGTCCTGGGAGCAGCCGCAGATCGAATCGTGGGCGGAGTTGTCGACGAGCCGGCGCCAGGCGAGCTCAAGCAGCCGCTCCGGCCAGGCGCCGCCATGAAGGGCCGCGAACGGCTCCGCGTAGCGCTCGAGCATCCGTTCGGCGCGTCCGGCTGCCGCCTTGATGTCGATCCGGGCCGACGTGACGTTCATGAGCATGTTGGCCCGCGCCGCTGAGCGCAGCTCTCCGATCCAGACCGGCGTCGGCGCGGGATCGGGCGCGGCGGGGTCGGCGAGCGCCGCATCGAACGCCCCGATGTAGGTGCTCAGGGTCTCGATCCGGACGGTGATGTCGTCGCGCTGGGCATTGGCGTCCGCGACGATCCGGGCCAGGCGCGGGGAGGGGACCGCGTGGTCGGTGCCGTACATCGCGAGGATCGAGCGATCGCCGTAGAACGCCCGGCTGGCCTCGACGTAGCGGGCGACTTTGTCGGCGAGCCGGTCGGGGATCGCCAGCAGGTACGCGCCGTTGCCGTAGCCGCCGACGAGGTACTCCGCCCGGACCGCCGAGCCGTCCGGCGAGCGCCAGGTGAAGGCGTGCCGGTCGATCGCGGCGGGCACGCCCCGCCAGACGACGGCGTGGCGGATGCCGGCTCGCCGCAGGATCTGCGGCATCTGGGCGACGTGGCCGAACATGTCCGGCAGGTAGCCGACCGGCATCGCGGCCCCGAACGCCTCCGCCGCGTGCCAGCCGATCTCGAGGTTGCGCACGATCGTCTCGCCGGACACGAGGAACTCATCCATGAGGATCTGCCAGGGCCCGATCGCGAGAC